>CAJONT010000306.1 GCA_905235975.1 uncultured Prevotella sp. | reverse complement strand
CTTTTCAGTTGCTATGAATCTGGACAGAACCCCGTTCAGATTTACCGTATGTCGCAACCCGTTGGCGTGGCAACCTCGATAGCGGAACTGGCCGCCCTTGCCGATGACAGCAATGTGAAACTCGTATTTGCTGAAGATGCCAATGCCAGGGTGCTCTTTGCCACCGACGGTGAGGCTTACGTGCGCGACAATACCGGTGCCTGCTGCTTCAGCGGCGTGGAACCCAACGTGCCCTTCGCCTCCAACCAGCACATTGCCGGCTCTATCACGGGAAAGAAAACCTCGCTCAACGGCATGACGATATTCCAGGCCACCAACCTTACCACCACCGCCTTCCTTGCCATCGCAGAACCTGTGACCGAGGAAGAACTGCAACCGGTGTCTGTGGAAGTGGGTGACATCAATAACCACCTCGCCGACTGGATTTCGGTGCAGGCCATCAGCGTGGGAGCGGATGCCAACGTGGAAAACCGATTCAATCTGGAAGCCACCGACGGATTCACCGCAGACTATGCCTACGCCGGTGCACTCGCCGACGTGGCTGCCATCGCACGCCCCGAGGCGCTATGCCCCGTCTATGTGAACGGTGTGACACCCTTCGTCTTCGTCATCGATGAGAAAGTTCCGTTCGTCGCTCCCGCCACCGACCTTGCCAATGTGCCGCTCCGACTCGTGCGAACCATCTCAAGCGACTACTGGAACACGTTGTGCCTGCCCTTCGGGGTCAGCGACTGGGATGCACAGATTCGTGCGTACACAAGCGTGGGTGAGAGCAAGATGTATTTCAGCAATGCAGAACAGATTGTGGCAGGTACACCCTATCTCGTGAAACCCAATGCCACTATCCAGAATCCGCAATTCGAGGCCGTCACACTCAGCAGCACACCTGCCCAAACCGTCACCTTCGGCTACTACAGTTTCGTAGGCACTTACAGCCCTTACGAAATGCTCACCAATGGGACAGAGCGCTTCCTCGGCGACGGCGACAACCTCTATATTCCGAGCAGTGAACCCAATGCCAACAAATTGCGCGGATTGCGCGCCTTCTTCCGTGTGCCCGCAGATTCAAATGCCAATGTCGACTTCACAGATTTCGACGGCATCAGCGAGATGAAGGCCGACAGCCACAACAGTGCCTGGTTTACCCTCAGCGGACAACGAGTGGATAAACCTCTCCGTGGCATATACATTCAGAATGGAAAGAAAATAGTTGTAAAGTAATCGGAAGGAGAAACAGTCATGAAGAAAATATATAGTACACCCATCAGCATTCACTACCATATCTGTTGCCAAGTTACCATGCTCACCACCAGTCCCGACGTGAACAATAGCGGCACTACCGTCAAAATAGATGACGACAGTACCGGAGATGCCTGGAATGGCGGACATTCCAATAACGGAATATGGGACAACGACGAAATGGAATAATTCATAAAGTATAGAAAGGAAACAAGATGAAAAAAATCATATCCATTCTCACAATATTACTCACGGTCTCTGCTGCACATGCACAACGCGTACCGTCAAAAATAGTGCTCAAGAACAATACCACTGTCAACTTCGTGAAAGAAGAGGTAGACAGTACACGCGAACTGCCCGGCGTGGGCATAAAAGTGTATCCAAAAGGTACAAAAGTGTCGCAAGACTTCCTCTATGCGCAAATGGAGGACATCGAATTCTACGAAGGTACCTTTGACGGATACAATGCCAATAAAAACGACGTGTCGGGAGGACATCTGCTCGAATACCCACACTTCACCCAGGGCAACGACCAACTGCTCGTCGTTCACAAAACCGACCAGTATGGTATCACCTATTCGTTAGAGTGGGACTGCTCAAAGAAAACACAGCGGTGGACTGCGTATGAATTCCATAATGGGCTTCCGGACAATAATGTAGGTCGAAACGAGGGATGGATGGACGACCCTGACATACCTACAGCCTACCAGACACATTATGACTGGTACTCTAATACGGGCTATTCGCGCGGACACATGTGTATGTCCAACGACCGCCAGTCGTCCATAGAGCAAAACAGACAGACCTTCTACATCAGCAATGCCATGCCACAGTATCAGTCGCACAATGGAGGCATCTGGAATACAATAGAGACTAAAATCAACACTTGGGGCAATACATCCACATTCCGCGACACCCTCTATGTGGTGAAGGGCGGTACCATCCGCGATGACCAGATACTCGAAACTACAACCACGGGACTCGTCGTGCCGAAGTATTTCTTCATGGCTGTGCTCTGCCTCAAAGATGGGAATTACAAGGCCATCGCCTTCTGGACTGAGCATAAGAATGAGAGTGGTACGGGTACCAGCCCCATCGACTATGCCATTTCGGTGAAGGAACTGGAGGAAAAGACGGGTATCGATTTCTTCTGCAACCTGCCTGATGACATCGAGCAGGAAGTGGAGAAAGCATTCAACAGAACGGAATGGGGCCTCTGACCCACTATGGGCCGGTGATATGAGCCTTGTGTATACATTTTGGCAGCAAAATCGAAAAAATATTGTCATTTAGTTTGCATTTACGATTTATTCGTGTACTTTTGCAGACAAAACCAATGTATTTCACAAAATGAAGAATAACGCACGCAACGCTTGGTGGTGGCAAAGCTCAAGATAAACCTGTCGTGAGCATGTCATGCCATGTGTCTGCAAAGAGATACCGAAGGCCTGCCGTTCTTACGACAGGCCTTCCGTTTTCTCAGACATTAGCCCCCCAAAAAATGTTCAATTTTAATAGATTGTAGTATGAAGGAAATTCTTTTGAGACTGCTCGACCACGAGTACCTCACACGTCAGGAAATGCACGCTATCTTGCTCGAGATAGCAAACGGAACTTATAAGAATGAGCAAATCTCAGCCCTCCTCACTGCCCTGCAGATGAGAGGCATCACCGTCGACGAACTCCTCGGATTCAGAGACGGCATCTTAGAGACCGGCGTGCAGGCTGTGCTCGACTGCGACCGCTATATCGACATCGTGGGCACAGGAGGTGACCAGAAAAACACGTTCAATATCTCTACCTGCGCCTGCTTCGTTCTTGCAGGAGCTGGTTACAAGGTGGCCAAGCACGGCAACTATGCCGCTACTTCGGTGAGCGGCTCGTCGGACGTGATAGAACTCCATGGCGCGAAGTTCACCGCCGATGTGGACAGGTTGAACCGCTCTATCAACGAGTGCGGATTCGCCTATCTCCACGCTCCCCTCTTCGCCAAGGCCATGAAGTTTGTGGCGCCCGTGAGAAAAGCCGTTGAGTTCCCCACCATCTTCAATCTGCTCGGCCCCATCGTCAACCCCTCACGCCCCAAGTGCCAGCTCCTCGGCGTGGCCAATCTTGCACAGATGCGACTCTACAACAGCGTGTACCAGAAGATAGGCATCGACTATGGTATCGTCAACGCCATCGACGGCTACGACGAGGTGTCGCTCACTTCACCCTTCAAGGTCACCACCAATCATTATGAGCGCGTGTACACCCCTGCCGACCTCGGCTTGCCCACCGCCACCACGGAGAACCTCGTGGGAGGCAAGACAAGAGAGAGCGCCAAGCAACTCTTCGACAGCATCCTCGACAACAACTGCCTGCCCGACCAGAAGAATGTGGTGCTCGCCAATGCCGCCTTCGCCATCTCGGTCTACAACGGCACCGACGACTTGGCAGCCTGCTTGGCAGAGGCTAAGGAGTCGCTCGAAAGCGGAAAGGCCAAGGAAGCCCTGAAGCGCTTCGTAGAGATTAATGCGCAGTGACCATTTCCTAATCGCTACTTGAATGGATATCCTTGACGAGATAGTAAGACACAAGAGGGCAGAGGTGGCGCAATGGAAAGCCGAAGTGCCTGCTTCCGCTCTGTATGCCCAGGTGGAGAGAGTGATGGCCACCGGACAGCAGCCGCCCTCGATGAAAGCCGCCCTCCTGTCGTCGGACACGGGCATCATTGCCGAGTTCAAGCGCCGCTCCCCATCCAAAGGATGGATAAAAGAAGAGGGCAGGGCCGACGACATTCCGCTGCAATATCAGCGGGCGGGTGCCGCCGCAGTAAGTATCCTTACCGACAGACAATATTTTGGGGGGGAAGATCGTTTTATTACTGAGGCGGTGGAAGCCGGACTTCAGATACCCGTGCTATACAAGAATTTCATCATCGACGAGTACCAACTGTTTCAGGCTCGGCTCGCAGGTGCCGCCGCCGTCCTCCTCATCGCCGCCGACCTCACGCGCAAGGAGTGCGAAGCCCTGTTGCACACGGCCCACCAACTGCAGATGGAAGTGCTGCTCGAGATGCACGCCGAGAAGGAACTGCCCTATGCCGAACTGGAGCCAGACCTCTACGGTATCAACAACCGCAACCTCGGCTCTTTCGTCACCGATGTGCACAACTCGTTGCGCATGGCCGAGCAACTGCCCAAAGGGGAATGCTGGGTAAGCGAGAGCGGCATCTCAAACGCCGATATCGTAAGACAGCTGCGGCATGAGGGCTACAGGGGATTCCTCATCGGCGAACACTTCATGCGAAGCCCGGAGCCGGGTGAGCAGCTGAGCCGCTTTATCAAGCAACTGACGTAATTTTTATATATAAAGACACAATGATTATCAAAGTATGTGGGGTGCGCGATCCCGAGAACTTTCGCGAGGTGTGTAAGTTGGATGTCGACTGGGTAGGACTCAATTTCTGTGCCAAAAGTCCCAGATATGTGGCCCAGATTTCTTCAAGAGGCGGATTCTATCCCGACTACACTTCTTTCGCTGAAGAAAGACCGGCCATCGGCAAACCTATTGCCAACCAAAAACACTATGACCTGAAACCGCAGAGGGTGGGCGTCTTCGTCGACGACATGCCGCAGACCATCATCACGCGTATCGTGAATTTCTTTCTCGACTTCGTGCAACTGCACGGCGACGAGAATGCCGTGATGATACAGAACCTGCGCCGTTCCGTAGAACCCGACATCCGTAGGGGAGTGAAAATCATCAAAGCCATTCCCATCGCCTCTGCCGACGACTTCGCACGCTGCCAGGACTATGAGGGGGTGGTCGACTACTTCCTCTTCGACACCAAAGGTGCACTGCCTGGCGGCAACGGCGAGAAATTCGACTGGGCACTGCTCGATGCCTACAAGGGTGATACGCCTTTCCTCCTCAGCGGGGGCATAGGACCCGACGATGTAGAGGCACTGCGCCAGATTACGCATCCTAAGTTCGCCGGAGTAGATGTCAACTCCCAGTTCGAAACCGAACCCGGCGTGAAGGACATCGAAAAACTCAAAGCCTTTATCCAGGCCCTGAAGGCATAGCACACCGCGCTGCACCCCCTGCAGACCGCATCAAACCGTCCGGTACCCTCCCGTAAAGGGAACACCGGCCGCCTGGAAAAATATACGGGTGGGTTCCTGTGACAGTTGGACCGACCTCAATAGGATTATGCTTTTTCAATTTATTTTTACCACTTTCACATGAACCGCATCAACCAATTGTTCGACAACCGCGGCAACCGAAAACTGCTGTCGCTTTATTTCTGTGCCGGTTGCCCAACCCTGGATTCCACCGGACAGGTAATCCTGGCGTTGCAGCGCAGGGGCATTGACATGATAGAGGTGGGCATTCCCTTCAGCGACCCCCTCGCCGACGGTCCCGTCATCCAGGATGCCGGCACGAAGGCGCTCCGCAACGGCATGACGCTCCAGCGACTCTTCCAACAGCTCAGCGACATCAAACAGCAAGTGCGCATACCTCTCGTGCTCATGGGATACCTCAACGTGGTCATGCACTACGGCATAGAGAATTTCTGCCGACAGTGTGTGGAAAGCGGGGTGTCAGGAGCCATCATTCCCGACCTGCCCTTCAAAGACTATTTAGAGACGGTGAAGCCGGTGGCCGACCGCTACGACCTCCGCATCATCATGATGATTACCCCGGAGACATCGGAAGAGCGCATCCGCTTCATCGACCAGCACACGGAAGGCTTCGTCTACATGGTGAGCTCGGCAAGCATCACGGGCGCACAGCACAACTTCGACCAGCAGAAGCTCGCCTATTTCCAACGCATCGAGGCCATGGCGCTCCGCAACCCCCGTATGATAGGCTTCGGCATATCCAACCGGCAGACACTCGAGAGCGCCCAGTCGAATGCGGCAGGCGCCATCATCGGAAGCAAGTTCGTTTCCCTTCTCAACGACACCGGCGACCCCGACAAGGCGCTCGACCGGCTCTTTGATGCCCTCTCCAAATAATACGGACATACCATATTGATGAAATCATGAAATTCAAAGTCGACGAAAACGGATTCTATGGGCAGTTCGGCGGTGCCTACGTGCCCGAAATCCTCTATAAGTGTGTACACGACCTGCAGGAGGCCTACCTGCCCATCATAGAAAGTGAGGACTTCAAGAAAGAGTACCGCCACCTGCTGCGCGACTACGTGGGCCGGCCGTCGCCGCTCTATTTCGCCAAGCGGATGAGCGAACGCTACAACTGCCAGCTGTACCTGAAGCGTGAGGACCTGAACCACACGGGTGCGCATAAGATAAACAACACCATCGGACAGATACTCATGGCAAAGAAGATGGGCAAGACGCGCATCATTGCCGAGACAGGTGCCGGACAGCACGGCGTGGCCACCGCCACGGTATGTGCCCTCATGAACATGCACTGTGAGATCTTCATGGGTGCCACCGACGTGGAACGGCAGCACACCAACGTGGAGCGCATGCGCATGCTGGGCGCACAGGTGCATCCCGTCACCACGGGCAACATGACGCTCAGCGACGCCTGCAGCCAGGCCATACGCGACTGGTGCTGCCATCCTGCCGACACCTTCTACATCGTGGGCTCCACCATGGGACCGCATCCCTATCCCGACATCGTGGCAAGGATGCAGAGCGTCATCTCAGAGGAAATCAAACAGCAGTTGCTCGAGAAGACGGGACGCGACTATCCCGACTGCCTCGTGGCCTGCATAGGAGGCGGCAGCAACGCCGCAGGTACCATCTACCACTATGTCGACGACGAAAGAGTGCGCATCGTGCTTGCAGAGGCCGGCGGTCACGGCATCGACACCGACTACACCGCCGCCACCATACACTGCGGCACGGAGGGCATCCTGCACGGCTCTCGCACATTGGTGATGCAGACCGACGACGGACAAATCAAGGAGGCCTTCACCATCTCCGCAGGACTCGACTATCCGGGCATCGGCCCCATGCACGCACACATGGCACTCGCACACCGCACCGAGGTGATGGCCGTCAACGACGACGAGGCCATCAGGGCCGGATACGAACTCACACGCATGGAGGGCATCATTCCCGCCATCGAGAGCGCACACGCCGTGGCTGCCCTCAGCCGACTCCACTTCACACCCGACCAGGTGGTGGTGCTCACCGTGAGCGGCAGGGGCGACAAAGATGTGCAGACCTATCTGAACAACAAAGACAAAGCCGGTGAATACGGCGATTTCTGATTCCCATAAGCAATGAACAACATCTTTCATTACCAAACCGCCTCGCGTACGGTGCTCGGCGACCTCTACACGCCCGTGGCCGTCTATATGCGGTTGCGCGATATCTATCCGCAGAGTGCCCTCATGGAAAGCTCCGACTACCATGCCAAGGACAACGGACGCTCTTTCATTGGCATCAACCCGGTGGCAAGTATCGCCATCGGTCACGGCGTGGCCACAGCCACCTTCCCCGACGGCACCAAGCTGCAGCAACCCATCGGAGGACAATTATCCTGCCACCAGGCTGTGAGCGACTTCCTCGCTTCCTTCTCCGTCACAGGTCCCGATGCCGCCTACTGCGGCCTCTTTGGGTACACGTCTTTCAACATGGTGGGCTATTTCGAGCACATCGCCGTCAAGGACGAAACGCTTGAGAAGAATGATGCGCCCGATATGCTCTATATCCTCTTCCAAGACATCATCGTCTTCGACCACTTCAACAACCGCCTCTCTATTGTCACACTGACCGCCGACGGCGACGACCACGGCCGCCTGGACGAGGTGCTGCACCTCATGGCAAAAGGCAACGTGAGCGACTACGGGTTCAAACCGGTGGGCGACGTGCAGTCGCCCCTCACCGACCAGGAGCACATCGAGAACATTAAGAAGGGCATACGCCACTGCCTCAGGGGCGATGTCTTCCAAATCGTTCTCTCACGCAGGTTCGTACAACGCTACGAGGGCGACGACTTCAAACTATACCGCGCACTGAGAAGCATCAATCCCTCGCCCTATCTCTTCTTCTTCGACTTCGGCGGATTCCGCATCTTCGGCTCAAGCCCGGAGACGCATTTCCGCATACAAGACGGAATGGGATACATCGACCCCATCGCAGGAACCACGAAACGCACCGGCGATGCAGAGAAAGACCGCTTGGCAGCCGAATTCCTGCGCAACGACCCCAAGGAGAATGCCGAACATGTGATGCTCGTCGACTTGGCACGCAACGACCTGAGCCGTAACTGCGAAGGCGTGAAAGTGGACTTCTACAAGGAGTTGCAGTACTACAGCCATGTGATACACCTCGTGAGCAGGGTCTCAGGACGGCTGCTGCCGGGCACCGACCACATAAAGGCTTTCTTCGACACCTTCCCCGCCGGCACCCTCAGCGGAGCACCCAAGGTGAGGGCCATGCAGCTCATCAGCCTCTATGAACCGCACAACAGGGGGGCTTACGGGGGATGCATCGGTTTCATCGGGTTCGACGGCAACCTGAATCAGGCCATCACCATCCGTACCTTCGTGAGTCGCAATGGGGAACTGTGGTTCCAAGCCGGCGGCGGCATCGTGGCCAAGAGCAACCCGGAGTATGAACTGCAGGAGGTGAACAACAAACTCGGTGCGCTGAGAAGGGCCATTGTCATGGCTGCCGATATGTAGCGCCCAGCGGGAGCAAACAGATTTCAAAAACCTTTCCTATCGTCAAAGTATGCAAAACAATACAAAGCCCTTGCGCATCGTCATCGTCGACAACTACGACTCCTTCACCTACAACCTGGCACATCTCGTAAGGTCGCTGGGGGCAGAGGTCACCGTGTGGCGTAACGACAAGTTCCAGTTGGAAGACTTGGAACCCTTCGACAAAATCATTCTCAGTCCCGGACCGGGCATCCCCTCCGAGGCAGGACTGCTCTGCCCCGTGATAAGTGCCTACGCAGGAAAGAAACCCATTCTCGGCATCTGCCTGGGCCATCAGGCCATCGGCGAGGTGTTCGGGGCAAGGCTCCTCAACCTGAGCGAGGTGTACCACGGCGTGGCCACCGAGGGCTCGTTGTGCGGCGACGACCCGATTTTCCAGTCGCTGCCGCCGCGTGTCGTCATGGGCCGATACCACAGTTGGGTGGTCGACAGCAACGACTTGCCGTCGTGCCTCACCGTCACCGCCGTGAGCGACGACGGCTGCATCATGGCCATGAGGCATGACACCTACGATATTCGTGGACTGCAGTTCCACCCGGAGAGCGTGCTCACCCCCGACGGCGAGGTCATGCTACGCAACTGGCTCGCGATGTAGTCGCGTGAACAGCACACCAAAAATCCCTAAGACGACAGGGGGCTGCCCCGTCGTCTTAGGGATTTTCGTATGCTGTAAGAATTAGAACTCGCTTGTAAAGTGGAAGTGTATGTGCTTGAAGTCTTCCTGCGCCATGGAGAGCACATAGCCTGAGTCGGCGAGGAACACGTCGCGGCCCTCGCGGTCTTTCGCCATGTACTGATACTTGCGCTTCTTGAAATTGGCAAGTTCGGCCTCGTCGTCGCTCTCTATCCAGCAGGCCTTGTACAGATGCACAGGTTCCCAACGGCACTTGGCGTTGTACTCGTTCTCCAGACGATACTGGATGACCTCAAACTGCAGTTGACCCACCGTGCCGATAATCTTGCGGCCGTTGAACTGGTTCACAAAAAGCTGCGCCACACCTTCGTCCATCAACTGCTCAATACCTTTTGCCAACTGCTTCGACTTCATCGGGTCGTCGTTCTCGATGTATTTGAACATCTCCGGCGAGAAAGAGGGAAGGCCGCGGAAGTGGAGCTTCTCACCGTCGGTCAGCGTGTCGCCAATCTTGAAGATGCCGTTGTCGGGCAGACCGATGATGTCGCCGGGGTAGGCTTCCTCGATGGTCGACTTGCGCTGTGCCATGAATTGGGTGGGGGAGGAGAAACGCAGCGTCTTGCCCTGACGCACATGCAGATAGGGCTGGTTGCGCACAAACTTACCGCTGCACACCTTGCAGAAAGCAATGCACGAGCGGTGGTTAGGGTCGATATTGGCTGTGATTTTGAAGATGAAACCGGTGAAATGGGGCTCTTCGGGGGTCACCATGCGCTCTTCGGCCTTCGTCTCGCCGGGACACGGTGCTATCTTTACGAAGCAGTTCAGCAGTTCCTGCACACCGAAGTTGTTCAGTGCACTGCCGAAGAAAACGGGTGCCACGAGGGCGGCTTTGTAGTCGTCCTCGCTGAAGGCCGGATACACGCCGTCCACAAGTTCCAAGTCGTCGCGCAGGCGGCTGGCATCTTGTGCACCGATATGTGCTTCAAGTTCCTCGCTTGCGATGTCCACCTCCACTTTCTCTGTCACGCGTTGCTTGTCGGGTGTAAACAGGTCCAGCTTCTGCTCGTAGATATTGTATACACCTTTGAACTTTGCTCCTTGATTGATAGGCCATGAG
>CAJONT010000305.1 GCA_905235975.1 uncultured Prevotella sp. | reverse complement strand
GTGTACGGCAAGGGTGAGAACGTGCGCGACTGGCTGTTCGTCGAGGACCATGCCCGTGCCATCGACCTCATCTTCCACAAGGGAAAAGATGCCGAGACCTACAACATAGGCGGTTTCAACGAGTGGAAGAACATCGACCTCATCAAGGTGCTCATCGACACCGTAGACCGCCTCTTGGGCCGCGAAGCGGGAGAAGACCGCAAGCTGATAACCTTTGTGACCGACCGTGCCGGCCATGACCTGCGCTACGCCATCGACTCCACCAAGTTGCAGAAGGAACTGGGCTGGGAACCCAGTCTGCAGTTTGAGGAAGGCATTGAGAAGACGGTGCGCTGGTATCTGGACCACCAAGACTGGCTCGACGAGGTGACGAGCGGAGACTACCAGAAATATTACGAAAACATGTACAAAGACAGATAAGACAGATGAAAAAGATTCTTCTATTGGGCTCAGGAGAACTGGGCAAGGAGTTTGTGATTGCCGCCATGCGTGCCGGCCAGTATGTAATCGCCTGCGACCGCTACGACAACGCCCCTGCCATGCAGGTGGCCGATGAGCGCGAGGTATTCCCCATGCTCGATGGCGATGCCCTTGAGGCCGTTGTCAACAAGCACAAGCCCGACATCATCGTGCCTGAGATAGAGGCCATCCGCACCGAGCGTCTGTTCAAGTTCGAAGAGCAGGGCATACAGGTGGTGCCCTCGGCACGTGCCGTCAACTACACTATGAACCGGCGTGCCATCCGCGACCTCGCCTCTAAGGAATTGGGTCTGCGCACCGCCAAGTATTTCTATGCCAAGACCTTCGACGAGTTCAAGAAAGCCGCCGATGAGATTGGATTCCCCTGCGTGGTGAAGCCCCTTATGTCGAGCAGCGGCCACGGCCAGAGCTATGTGCACAACGACGAAGAACTTGCCGAGGCGTTCCGCGAGGCAATGGAAGAAGGTCGCGGCGACGTGAAGGAAGTCATCATCGAAGAGTTCATCGACTTCGACTCCGAGTTCACCCTGCTCACCGTGACGCAGCAGCACGGCTGGCCCACCCTGTTCTGTCCCCCCATCGGCCACGTGCAGAAAGGCGGCGACTACCGTGAGTCGTGGCAGCCCTACAAGATAAGCGACGAGGCGCTGAAGCAGGCGCAGCACATGGCCGATCAGGTGACGAAAGCGCTCACGGGTGCCGGCATCTGGGGTGTGGAGTTCTTCCTCACCAAGCAGGGCGAGGTAATCTTCTCGGAACTGTCGCCCCGTCCGCACGACACGGGCATGGTGACGTTAGGCCACACCACCAACCTCTCCGAGTTTGAACTGCACTTCCGCGCCGTGATGGGTCTTCCCATCCCCGCCATCCACTTGGAGCATTCCGGAGCCTCTGCCGTCATCCTGTCGCCGGTGGAAGCCAACACCCCCGTAGACCGTTCGCTGCTGCCCTACAACCTGGATGAGGCATTGAAGGAAGACCGCACACGCATCCGCATCTTCGGCAAGCCCGAGGCACACAAGGGTCGCCGCATGGGTATAGTGCTCTGCTACGGCGAGGTGGGCGATGATGTGAACCAGCTGCGCGACAAGGCCAAGCGTCTTGCCAACACCGTGTTGGGCACCGACCCCTACATGAAGAAATAAAGGTGAATAGAACACACCTAAAGATGGATACCAATCTTATCGACCTGCCCAAGATCACCGACCCACGCGGCAACCTCACGGTGGCCGAGTGTGCCGGTGGTGTGCCCTTTCCCATCAAGCGTGTCTACTGGGTGTACGATGTGCCAGGCGGTGAGAGCCGCGGCGGTCATGCCCACCGGCGCTGCGAGGAAATCATCATTGCCGTGAGCGGTTCGTTCGACGTGACCATCGACGACGGCACCCACAGCCGCACCTATCACCTGAACCATCCCTATCAAGGACTCTACGTGAGCACCGGCATGTGGCGCACCCTGAACGACTTCTCTTCGGGTGCCGTGTGCCTCGTATTGGCTTCGGAGCCGTTCGAGGAAGAAGACTACATCCGCGAATACGACACCTTCATCGCAGAGAAGAGCCGATGACGCAGATAGAGACCCTACGCTACACCCCTGCCGATGCAGATGCGTGGAACCGCTTCGTGGCACAGTCGCGCAACGGCACGTTTCTCTTCGACAGGGCGTATATGGACTATCACAGCGACCGCTTTGCCGACCACTCCCTCCTCTTCACCGAGCAC
>CAJONT010000304.1 GCA_905235975.1 uncultured Prevotella sp. | reverse complement strand
TCTGATGCCCGGCAGAGAATGGTCTTACCGTTTGCCAGATAGCCTTCGCTCATCAGCATGGTCTCTTTCCTTGTGTCTGTAATGGTGATGCCGCCAATGGCAAGGTCGAAGGTCTGAGGCTCTGCCAGCACATCGGCAGTCAGCGTAGGCCATGAGGTCTTCACAAATTTCACACCGACGCCCAAACTTTTTGCTATCTCACCGGCCACATCAATGCCAAAGCCCCAATATGTGCCGTCTGGTTCACAGAAAGACAGCGGCCTGTAGTCGCCCGTGGTGCCTACGAGCAATGTGTCTCGCTGCACAATCTCTGCAACCTTGCCGTCAAGAGGTATGTCCGTATAGGTCGACAGGATGAAAACCGACAGCTGTTTGTTCTCCTTGCCGAACTGGACGGCATCTTTCAGTGAGGTTTCAGGGAAGAGCTTCGTACTGTCAAAGTAATACAGCCCATTCTCGGTGTTCAGCCTGCCCCCTACATAGCCACCGTGACTAAGTGCATGGCTGACAACCCTGTCGAGTTGATTACGGGAGTGACTGTTCTGGGTCTCTGCATAGCTGACGGCAATACCCTCTGTAGGTTCCGTCATTGTGCGGATGTCGAGGGTAAATCCGTCAGGATGGGTTTGTGAGAAATCCCATACCTTGTCGGCAATGCTTGCTACACAGTTCTGGTCAACAGTGTCGTCGCTATGTGAGCATGCAAGGAAAACCATTGCACTGCAAAGGGTAAACATGAGGTAAAGCCCCCATGATTTTATTGTTTTCATGATTGTAACTATATTATTATTTTATGTAATGGCGTAGTTCTACTTTGGCGAAGGACGGTACTGTTATCTTCCTGTCGCGTTTGAAGACAATATGGAAAGTTCATCCTTATGTTAGAAATCTGGTACAAAGATACCACAAACGTTTTTAATTGTGGCACATTTGTGCGGAATTCTTTGCCATGTCATTGAACAGGTTCTACATTTCATCACCGCTCGGCATAGTCATTGAGCAAGCTCATGGTCTCTGCTCTCGCGGCTCAAAATGTTGATAATTTTGCTTGTCTTTATAAGCAGCACTATGGTGTGTAAATAATCTGACATAGCATAATCCTGAACAACTTTTTGTTGCTCAGGAACTTATAAAGAAAATTGATGTGCAGCGGAATTAAGAAATTGTTCTTTTGTATAAGTTCGGCAATAAATCTCGTTTATTGCCGAACTTATATACCATACATTCTAAGTACATTTTTTCGAATAGATGTTTGTACAACATCTTATTCGTATCTCACTTCCCAATCCTTGCGATTCTGATACATTTGCCAGTATGTCTCAGCAAAGTTGGCAGGGGCGAAGTGTTCGGTTCCGCCGATGACACCGCACACCATCACCGTACCTACGAAAATGCCTTTCGGAGCCAGTTCGTTGTGCATGGCGAGCGTCAGTCCGCGAAGTGCAGCCTTGTCGATGGCGAGACAAGTATAGCCGGGGAACGGACTGACAGCAGCAACGCCACCCGTCAAAAGGATGACACCCTGCTTCTCGGCAAATGCATCGTTGCCCACAAACTCCTCGTTGCCGAAGTAACTGTACATCTCCGCTGTATCGAAGAAATTGCAGCCCAACTCGAAAGCCTTGTGTACCAGTCGGATGCCCTCCTGCTCGTCAGGGCAGGTGCCATAGGCATGGGTAAACCCCATGCAACCCATTCCAATGGCCGACACCTCCAGATTTCCTAATCTTCTTGTCTTCATATCGCTGTCGTTTTGAATTCCGGGTGCGAAAGTACTGCGATTTTCTGAGGTAGATATTTCGAAAAACTGCAATAAACTTTAGAAAATCGGAACAACCCATATCTGTTTCATGTTTATTCCGTATATTTGCACCATAAAACAAGAAATTATGTTCACTCCTTTCGTCTCAGATGAACACCCAGTTGCCCTCTATGCAGGAGTGCCGCCGCAGTACACCAGCGACGGATTGGCCATCGACTGTGCCTTGGTGCTGCATGTTCTTCGGGGCACGGCTCGCATCCGCTGTAATTTCGAGGTGATAGAGGAACAGGCAGACAGTGTGGTGCTGTTCAATCCTGGCGATGTGATTAAGGTGGAGAAGCGCTCGCAAGATTTTGAGGTGGAGATTCTGGCTTTCACTGGTTTCATCCAGTTGGCGGCTCTCAACGGATGGAGCAGTGAGAGCATAACGGAATTTGCTCCAGTTTTGCCGAGTCGCGACAGACGTCGACCAAAGGTCAACCAGTTGGAGGGCGTCAGTGTCGATGCACTAAAGAAGAATATGATACTCGACACACCAGAAACGGCCTCTGCTGCCAGTGGAATGGTACGGGTGCTGAAACCTGCCATCAATACGTGCAGTGTGCGTGAGCTTTATTTCGTCAGCGTCATGCAGCTCCGTGCGTTCTACATGCTCTATCAGGTAATGTTGCGCCGTACCGGCATTGAGGTCTATACGTTCAAAAGCCGGGGCGATGAACTCTTCTTCCGCTTCCGTCAGTTGCTGGCAGAGCATTACCGGGAGTCGCGCAGTGTGGGCTTCTATGCCGACAAGCTCTGCATCACCACCCGCTATCTGACGAACGTCGTACAGGCCCGATACGGCAAGTCGCCCAAGGAAGCGATCGACATCTACACCGTCATGCAGATACGACTTGACCTGCTCCAGTCAGACATCACACTGTCGGAACTGGCCTACAAATACAATTTCTCCAGTCCCTCCTTCTTCAGCGACTATTTCCGTCGCAATGCAGGATGCAGCCCCAATGAGTATCGTTTGGCCAATACAAATCAATAAGTAGGTGAACGTTTTCGTTAAGCCAGATGAGCACAATGATGCTCGCATCAATTCCGCCATGGCAAGAAAGGCGGGTAGGCGAGTAAGTGAGTTCATCTCACCTCTGTCGTATTTGCAATCCGACACTCCCGAATGCACCAACGGCCTGAAAGGCCAGCAAACCTATAGCCCAATCCTTGCCCCACTGCAAATTAGCTCCCCCTCTAAGATTAGAGGGGGCAAGGGGGCGTTGACTTTCATTACACAAAGAGTAAGATTTTGTCACTAATACTCAACAATACGTCTGTCCGAAGGACACTCCTTTTTCGTTTCATAATTAGGGAATCCATGTGCAATTATTTATGCTAACCCCTTGTCTTACTGCATATTAGCTCCCCCTCTAAGATTAGAGGGGGTAAGGAGGCGTTGACTTCCCCCCACCCAAATAAATCCAATATTTGTTAGATCTGAATAATATTTTTTCGCCGACTCAACAATACATCTCGCGAATCGCCTCCTTAAAATAATTTCAGAATTTATACCGTACGCCACCCAGAAGAATACCCTGCTCACCTGTGCCAAGCTCAGCGAAACCACGTAGTGCCTTGCCGCCAACCTCTACACCGATGGCGGAAATCTGCCAG
>CAJONT010000303.1 GCA_905235975.1 uncultured Prevotella sp. | reverse complement strand
TCATGTGGTCGTGGCAGTTATTGTCGCGATTTGGGGTAGCACATTGGTCAGTACAAAAAAACTGATTCAAGCGGGTATGCGACCCGATGAGATTTTCTATGTGCGCTTCCTTTTGGCATACATCGGCATGCTCTTCTTCGCATCAAGAAAAATATGGGCCGACACATGGAAAGATGAACTGCTCATGGTGATGCTCGGCATCACAGGAGGGTCTCTCTATTTTATCACCGAAAATCTCGCGGTAGGCCTTACTTATGTGAACAATGTGAGTTTCATAGTGAGCACATCACCCATCTTTACCATGATTTTTGTGCTCCTCACCTATAGGGAGCTGAAAGTGAAGAAAATACTCATCATAGGTTCACTGTTGGCCCTGTTCGGCGTGGCTGTCGTCATTTTCAACGGACAGGTGGTGCTGCATCTCAACCCGACGGGCGATTTGCTCTCCTTAGTGGCTTCCCTCTGCTTCGGTATCTATTGCTATCTCACGAAATTACTGGGGGATAAATATGACTCTGTGTTCCTCACAAGAAAAGTGTTCGGCTATGGATTGCTTACCTCACTGCCCATCCTGCTCTTCGAACCCTGGCAGTTCCCGATGAATCAGCTTGCGCAGTCCACTGTTCTCACCAACCTCATCTTCCTTGGTGTCGTGGCATCATGCGCCTGTTTCGCTCTCTTCAATATTGCCATCAACAAACTGGGGGCTGTCACATGCTCCAATTATGTATATTTCGTACCTGTTGCCACAGTCATCTTCAGTGCCATCTTCCTCGATGAGCCGATGACCTCCATTGCATGGTTTGGATGTACGCTCATCCTCATCGGTGTGATTTTGGCCAACAGAGGATGTGCCGACGACTGAAAAAAAGGACATGCAAACGTTTCACCACGCTGCATGTCCTTCGAATATTTTCCTTCCTTTACTTACTCAAGTATAGGAAACGCTTGATACTCTTCTTGGGTGTCTTCTCAAACTCCTCGTCGTGCAGACGTATCGATACAAGTCGGCAGTAGGAGGGAAGCACGGTGTTCAATTTCTTGCGGTTCTCTTCCATCACATTCTTCAGGTCTTCCATGCTCAGACCAATCTGCTTGGCTTCCTCAAGGTCGGGATATACCAGACCCACGAGCTTCTCGCCTTCTTGTATCACAATGCTCTCGCTTACAAGGTTCATTGAGTTGAGTTTGTCTTCTATCTCTTCGGGATAGATGTTCTGTCCGCTCGCACCCAACAGCATGTACTTGCAGCGACCTTTTATGAAAACATTGCCTTCCGCGTCTATCACACCTAAGTCGCCTGTATGGTACCAACCGTCTGAGTCAAGGGCCTGACGGGTGGCCTCTTCGTTCTTGTAGTAACCCAACATCACGTTCATGCCGCGAACAAGTATCTCTCCGGGCGTGTGCATCGGGTCGCTGCTGTTTATGCGCAATTCATTGTGGGTTACCACGCGGCCGCAACTGCCGGGAACAAAGGTCTTGTAGTCGGAATAGCAGATGATAGGTGCGCATTCCGTGGCGCCGTATCCCACAGTGTACGGAAAGTTGATGCGCCTCAGGAATTGTTCTATCTCTTGGTTGAAGGATGCACCACCTATAACAACCTCGTAGAAATTGTCACCAAACGCTTTCACTACCTGGTCGCAAATGGCTTGACGCACCTTCTTGTTGATGCCGGGCATGTTGAGAAGGAGATTCATGCGCGGATTCTGTACCTTCGGCAATACCTTCTTGCGGATAATCTTCTCTATAATCAATGGCACGGAGATGATAACGGCGGGCTTCACGTCGGTGAAGGCCTGGGCAATCACTGCCGGCGACGGGAGGCGTGACAAGTAGAATATGTGGCAACCTTGCAGGAACTCGAAAATAAATTCAAATGCCAAACCGTACATGTGGGCCATTGGAAGGATGCTAAGTACGTTGCGGCCCTGCTTCATTCGCTCACCCAACGCATCGCAGGCAAAATCGTAGTTGCTCCACAATGCACGGTAAGGCACCATCACACCCTTCGAGAAACCTGTCGTTCCGCTCGTATAGTTTATCAGCGCAAGCTCGTCAGGACTTTGTTCCTTATAGTACAACACATGCTCCGGACGGAAATACTTCGGATATTTCTTGCCGAACATCTCGTTCAGATGCTCACGGGCATAAGTAAGCTTCTCCGAACGGGAAAAACGAAGTGAGTAGTCGGGAATGTAGATAATGCCTTCAATATAGGGCATCTTGGTGGGGTCTACCTGTGTCGTGACAACATCGCCGGTGAAGAGAAGTTTGGCTTCACTGTGGTTCACAATGTTGTGTATCTGGTCAGGGGTGAATTCATGAAGAATAGGTACTGCCACGGCTCCGTAAGTGAGGGTGGCCAAAAAGGCGGCAGCCCAACCGGAACTGTTGCGGCCGCATAGGGCAATCTTATCGCCACGTTGCACTCCGCTGCTCTCAAACATGATGTGAAGCTTCTCTATCTTCCGTGCCACATCATGGTATTGAAGGGTTACGCCTTTGTAGTCGGTCAGCGCATCTAAGTTCCAGTGGCTGATGATGCTTTTCTCTATTAGATTGTTTAACTGAGGTATTGATTCCATAGCCGTATGGGTTAATCAAATTGGTAGAGGTATCTTTTGATGCTTTTCTTAGGTGTCTTGGCAAATTCTTCCTCATGCAGCTCTATTGACGAGAGACAGCTGTAGGAGGGAAGGGTGGCATTCAGCTTCTTGCGGTTCTCTTCCATGAGGTTGGCAAGGTCTTCGCTCGTAAACCCCATGCTCTTCGCTTCTTCATAGTCAGGATAGACAAGGCCTATAAACTTGTCGCCACGCTGAATCACAAGACTCTCGCTCACCATCAGCATGTTGTTCAGCTTGTCTTCTATCTCTTCCGGATACACGTTCTGCCCGTTTGCGCTCAGCAGCATGTTCTTGATGCGACCGCGTATCAGAATATGACCGTCGGCATCCATCGTGCCCAAATCGCCGGTGTGGTACCAGCCGTCGGCATCGATGGTGGCACGCGTGCTCGCTTCATCCTTGTAGTAACCCAACATCACGTTGGTGCCGCGCGTCACTATCTCACCCGCAATGTGCTCGGGGTCGCTGCTCAGTATCTTGATCTCCATACCGTCAACAGCACGGCCGCAACTGCCGGCCTTGTGCTCCTTGTAGTCGCTGTAGGAAATCAGAGGGGCGCATTCCGTGGCGCCATAACCCACCGTCACGGGGAAGTTGATGTCCATGAGGAATTCTTCCACTTCCTGGTTCAGCGCTGCACCGCCAATCACCACTTCATAGGCATTGCCGCCGAGGGCTTCGTACACCTGGTCGCATATCTTCTGCTTAACCTTCTTGTTGAGCATAGGCATGTTCAACAGCACACGCATGTGGTGAGTCTGTATCTTCGGAAATACGCGCTTGCGGATGATTTTCTCAAGTATCAAGGGAACGGCAATGATAATGGAGGGCTTCACCGTGGCAAGTGCCTGAGCGATGATGGCAGGAGAGGGAAGGCGGTTCAGGAAATATATGTGCATGCCATGCGCAAAACCGAAAATGAATTCTATCGCCAAACCATACATGTGCGCCATCGGTAGAATGGACAACATATTGCTGCCGCTCTTTACCTTCGAACCCAACTCGTTTATCACAAAGTGGATGTTGCCCTCAAGGGCACGGTAAGGAAGCATCACACCCTTGGAATGACCCGTGGTGCCGCTCGTATAGTTGATGACTGCCAATTCGTCGGGCTGCGCTTCATAGAAGTGCACATCTTCTGAACGGAATGCCATCGGGTATTTCTTGCCGAACAGCTCATTCAGATGGGCTCGCACAAAATCAAGTGCTTCCGTGCGAGACACGCGAATCGATAGGTCGGGAAGATACACAATGCCTTTCAAGTGGGGCATCGCGTCAGGGTCTATCTGTTTTGCCACATAGTCGCCCACAAACAGAAGCTTGGCTTCGCTGTGGTTCACTATGTTGTGCATTTGCTCACTGTTAAATTCATGGAGTATCGGGACGGCAACCGCTCCGTAAGTGAGGGTGGCCAAAAAGGCTACACCCCAGCTGGAACTGTTTCTGCCGCACATGGCTATCTTGTCGCCTTTCTGTATGCCTACCTGCTCAAATATAATGTGTATCTTCGCTATCTTGCGAGCCACATCATTATATTGCAGCGTAGCGCCCTCGTAGTCGGTAAGTGCGTCGTTGTTCCAGTTCTTGACAATACTGTCTTTAATGATTTTATTGAAGCTGGGTAAACTATTCATTGCACAATTCTTCGTAGATTGTGCAAAGGTAATATAAAAATTGCACAAACCAAAAAATAATGTGCAATATTTGTGCGATTTTTTCCTTTAACAGTACTTTTATATGCTCAATAGGAAAAACAAACAAAAAAATAGGAAAAATAGAACTTTTTCAACCTGCGCCTTCATGCAAAATAAGCATCCATTCTCTTGTGAGGGGTGGATTTTTCCTAATCGTATTTCATCGATTTGGCAGGATGGATGTGCGATATCAGGTAGCTCGGAGCTACGAGCATCGTGATGCTTACCAATAGTGTGGCTATATTGAGCAGCACAATCAGAATCAGGTTTATCTCCACAGGTGCCACATCCACATAATAGGTCTCTGCATCGAGCTTCACCAGTCCGGTGTATTTCTGCAACACACAGATGCCTATGCCCAAGATGTTTCCCCATAGCATGCCTTTGCCGATGATGAAAACGGCAAACCACAGAAAGGTGTGGCGTATCGATTTGTTGCGGGCCCCGAGTGCTTTGAGGAGGCCTATCATATTGGTGCGCTCCAGGATAATGATGAGCAGACCGGAAATCATCGTCACACCGGCCACCGCCACCATCAGGCCGAGTATAATCCACACATTCAGGTCCAGAAGGTCGAGCCAGGCAAATATCTGGGGATAGGAATCCTTGATCGTCATCGTGAAGTATGTGTTGCCGTAGCGGTCTTGCGTGCGGTTCACTATTTGGTTCATGAGATAGTCGGCCTCGTCGAGTTTTGAAAAGTCGTAGAGCGTAATCTCCGAACCGCTCGCCTGGTCGGCCGACCAACCGTTCAATTTCACCACGGTATACAGGTCGGTCAGACACAACATCTCATCGTAGTGCGTCAGCTTGGTGTCGTAGATGCCTGATACGGTGAAACGGCGGGTGCGCACATTGTCCTCACCGAGAAAATAGGCAAACACCCTGTCGCCCGTCGATAGGCCCAACTTGTCGGCAATGATTCTTGAAAGCAATATCTGGTTCGAACTCTTGTCGTCGCGGAATGGCGGAAGACTGCCCGAAACGAGATGGCTGCTGATAAAAGTGGTGTCAAATTCGGGGCCCATGCCCTTCAGCATCACACCGAGGAATTCGTCGTCGGTCTTCAGTATGCCTTGTTTCATCGCATAACGCTGCACATGGCGCACACCTGGTATGCCGCGCAAGTGCTGCATCATGCTGTCGTTCATACACACCGGAGACGTCTGACCGCTTAGCGCTCCGTCGAATTCTGTCACAACAAGGTGACTCCCGAAGCCTGTCACCTTGTCGCGGATGGTATGCTTGAACCCTATTACCACACATACCGACACAATCATCACGGCAAGACCGATGGCCACGCCAAGGGTGGCAATGCGGATGGCAGGACGGCTCACCTGACGCCGACCTTCCTTGTCATGATAAATGTGCTGGGCTATGAATAGGGGAAAACTCATCTGTCATACTCCTGATTTGCGACCGGGATAGCTCTCAAGGGCTTTGCGCAGCACCAAAAGGGCGCGTTCCAAATCTTCCTTCTTTAAGACATAGGCAATGCGAACCTCGTCTTTGCCTGCACCGGGCGTGGTGTAGAAACCTGAGGCTGGTGCCATCATCACTGTGGCGCCCTCGTAATTGAAGTCCTCTAAACACCAACGGCAGAAATCCTCAGAATCTTCCACCGGCAATCGCGCTACCGTGTAGAATGCTCCCATCGGAATGGGGGAATACACACCGGGAATGCGGTTCAAACCGTCGATGAGGCACTTGCGACGCTCCACATATTCGTCATACACATCGCGCATATACTCGTCGGGGGTGTCGAGTGAGGCCTCGGCTACTATCTGGCCGATAAGAGGCGGCGACAGACGGGCCTGGCAGAATTTCATCACCGCTTTCTGCACGGCCTTGTTCTTCGTGATAAGGGCTCCTATGCGGATGCCGCATTCGGAATAGCGCTTCGACACCGAGTCTATCAATATCACATGCTCTTCTATCCCCTTGAGATGGCAGGCGCTGATATAGGGCGAGCCTGTGTAGATATATTCGCGGTACACCTCATCGGAGAAAAGATAGAGGTCGTACTTCTCCACCATGTCGCGTATCTGGTTCATCTCCCTGCGCGTATACAGATAGCCCGTGGGGTTGTTGGGATTGCATATCATGATGGCACGCGTACGCTCGTTGATAAGCTCTTCAAACTTCTCTACCTTCGGCAGTGAAAAACCTTCCTCAATAGTGGTGGAGATGGTGCGAATCACAGCACCGGCAGAGATGGCGAAGGCCATGTAGTTGGCATAAGCGGGCTCGGGCACGATAATCTCGTCGCCCGGGTTCAGACACGACAGGAAGGCAAAGAGCACCGCTTCACTGCCGCCCGACGTAATGATGATGTCGTCGGCGGTCACGTCTATCTGATACTTCTTGTAGTAGTCTACAAGCTTCTGGCGGTAACTGAGATATCCCTGAGAAGGAGAATACTCCAATATCGTCCTGTCAATGTGCTTCAGGGCATCGAGACCCTGCTGTGGGGTGGGAAGGTCGGGCTGACCGATGTTCAGGTGGTACACGTGTACACCTCTCTCCTTGGCTGCTGTGGCAAGAGGAGCTAACTTCCTGATGGGCGACTCGGGCATTTCAAGCCCGCGGATAGATATTTTTGGCATGTCTTACTCTCGTGTCTTATGGATAATGCCACGCTTCTCGATTGACGGAACAACGATATCCTGGGCAATTATTTTGCAAAATTAGATAAAAATTGGGACTTATAAGACTCTCGGGTTAAAAATGTTTCCTATTTATAGGACTATGGTTCGATATTGCGAAGAAAATTCCCATTTTTACCAACCAAGTTTTTACGGTTATAGCAGGGATAAATGATTTTTTTTTCATACTTTTGCCATCCGAAAACAATAGTCAATAAAATGAGATCCAGAACAGCATTGTGGTTTGAAACCAAAATCCGTTATGAGAAGACCATGGAAGATGGTCTGCAGAAAAAAGTTACTGAAGCCTATACCGTGGATGCCCTGAGCTTCACCGAGGCCGAAAATGCCATTACAGAGGAAATGTCTTCTTACATCAGTGGCGAATTTGAGGTCACCGATATCAAGATTGCTACATATAAAGAGGTGTTCTTCAGCGACCTCAACAGCGATGACAGATGGTTCAAGGCGAAACTGCAGTTTATCACCATCGACGAGAAAACCGCCAAGGAGAAAAAGTCCAATGTATACTACCTCGTTCAGGCTTCTTCTCTCCCCGTCGCAGTGAAGCATATCGAAGAGGTGATGGGGGGCACGATGAACGATTATGTCATCGCATCAGTGGCTGAGTCGCCGCTACTCGATGTGTTCGAACATAAGGTGAAAACAGCCAACCCCGCAGAAACGGGCGCAAACGCATAGCCTTCGCTTTTCCCACCTTATTATATATAGGCTGCACACAAACCTTTCTAATTTCACGCACATGACCGATATTAAGAAAAACCTGCACGACATTGCCGACCACCTGCCTGAAGGTGTGAAGCTCGTGGCCGTAAGCAAGTTCCATCCCGAAGAGGAGATTATGATGGCGTACGAGGAGGGACAGCGTGTCTTCGGTGAGAGTCACGAACAAGAACTGTCCCGAAAACATGGTGCGTTGCCCAATGATATTGAGTGGCATTTCATCGGACATCTGCAGACCAACAAGGTGAGGTCGATCGTACCCTATATATCCATGATCGAGGCGGTCGATTCCATAAGACTGCTGAGGGAAATTGAAAAACAGGCCGCAAGGATTGACAAAGTGGTCGACTGCCTCCTTGAACTGCACATCGCCGAGGAGGCCACAAAATACGGACTCACCTTGCAGCAATGCCGCGATATGCTCAAAGAGGGGGAGTGGCGTGACATGAAACATGTCCGCATAAGGGGACTCATGATGATGGCCTCATTCGTCGACGATGAACAGCAGATAAAAAAGGAGATGTGCCTCGCTGCCGACTTCTTCGATGAAGTGAAAAAAGACTTCTTTGCCAATGACGATGGCTTTGCCTGCAGGAGTTGGGGCATGAGCGATGACTTTCACATCGCCCTCCAATGCCATAGCAATATGATTAGAGTGGGAACCAGTATCTTCGGACCACGCCAATACTGAAAAAAAGATAATAAAGCGGCTTTACCGCTTTATTATCTTTTTGCCCGACTTGATATAGATACCCTTCGGCAGAAGGGCTTCGGTGCGACCTACATAACGGCCGTCGAGGGTGTATATCTTTCCGTCTGACATTCCTTCCGGCAGGGTGGCTTCACTGATGCCGAGCGCATCGAAGTCGGATACGAAATGAAACCTGATAGTGCCGTTGGCAGTCTCGCTGATGTCACTGAGGGCCTTGTTAAGCGATTCGCCGTTGTAAACTTGGAAGTTTACGATTCCCATGGTGTCGTTCAACTCAGTTATGTGGGATGTGCCGGGAAACGGATCGCCTGCCAACTGGTCGTAAAAGTCTTGGTTCTTGATATTTACACCATCTATGTTGTATTGGGCAAAGAGCAGGCCGTCGGCAGGCACTACCGTCATGCGGGGCTTGCCTTTTATGTTGTTCACATTGTTGCTCGACAGCGAAAAGGCGGTCTGGTCATAGTTCACATGGGACACCAGCAGGCCATGACCTTTCTGGCGCACGTTGATGCCGCGGTCTTGTATGTTCTCTATTACAAAGTATTCATGGCCTGTCTCATCATTGTCGTTCAGTATGCGGTAGGCCTTGCCGCCTTCATCCAAAGGCAGCATTTCTATGTCCGTATCTACACGAAGCGTGTCGATGCTGAACCAACCCATAGTCTCTCGCTCCCATGCGGTGTAAGCAGCCGGGGCTGTGCCGTTGATGAGATAGCAGCCGCTGTCCATCAAACTCCAGAATTCCATTGCCTGATTGTCTCCCTTCACCGACGGCGTCGTCGGATACATGTCGGGAAGGCCTATACAATGACTGAATTCATGACAGAACACACCGATGCCGTTGATGCGCTTGAAGGGGGCTCGTGAGTAGCAGTTGGGGAAACCGTTCAGCTCTGAACTCACGGCATAACGATATATTGTCTTGCCGTCGTACGTGCCCGATGATGTGTAGCCCGACTTAGGCCAGATACACTCGTTCGAGTTGCCGTTCACTGCCTGTGAGTAACCTGCATAAATCACAATCAACAAGTCTACATAGCCGTCGTTGTTTTCGTCGTACTGCGAGAAGTCGAGGCTGTCGTCCATCAGCGTGCAGGCATCACGAAGCAGCTTGTTCATGTTCTCTCCGTCACCGGTAGAGGAGGTGCCGCCGTAGGTCTTCAGCGGACTGCTCAGACGCACAGGGCCGTAAACGTCGAATTGGGGGGTAAACTGGCCGAAACTGCAGGTCCTCATGTATTCTCCCACACTCTCGTAGTTGTTGTTCTCACCGAAACCGTACTCTTCAGGCTCTCCTTCGCCGTTCAGATATTGATCGAACGAACGCTTGGGATTGGAAATCGTAAAGGTGGTGTCGCTGAATTCGGCCAAAATCACAATGGCTTTCGGACTCCCCATGTGGGGAAACTCATATTGTGAGGTCGTCACCGGTTCACGCAAAATCTTGTGGGCATGCTGACGAACCTCGGCAGTGGCAAGGAACAGGGCCTTGTCTTGCATCTCTATCAGATGACGTTCCGACGCACCGCGGCGCGACGCTTCATGGGCCAACTGGGTGGTGCACTCCAAACTCCCGTCGGAAGCGGTCTGTGCAATGTAGTAGGCATGACCGTCTTGGTAAAGCAGCACACCGTCGGTTGTGGTTACGTAGTGGAAATCTTCGTCGCCATACTGCAAGATAGTGAGAAGGGTGCCGTCTGGCTGCCTTACTTCCACAGGGAATGGATCTGCCGGGACTGCCCAAACGGAAAGAAGGGCAATGCTGAATAGTAGCGTTGTGAAAAGTCGTTTCATTTATATTGCTATGGTTGTTATGCTTATTCTGTGCAAAATTAGTGTTTTTTCCCCATTTCTACCTATTTTTTTGAAGCATTCTGTTCGTAAAACCTCTTTTTTTTGCCTTTGTGTTGGCAATGTCTGTTTTTTTCGTTAATATTGCAGCATGTTTACACGATTCCTTTCTCTCGCATGGGCTGTGATGGCCGTTTCGGCCTTGCAGGCACAACCACGCATGGGGCTCTTGTGGCGCAACATGCCCGACTCTCTCTTGCCCGCCTATATCAATGCGGACAAACGCAACGCCATGGTCGACTATTACAACATGGGTGAAACAGCGGAAGTAATGAATGAACTGGACGGTATATCGGTAATGGATACACTCACTGCCACCTATGCAAAAGTAACTCTCTCGTCTGCTCTCGACATGCAGCTGGCTTTGCTGCCCACGGCGAAAGGCGACACCGTCATTTGCCGCGTTTCTACTGTCAGTGCTCCGGCAAAAGAAAGTCGGGTGGAGTTCTTCGACCTTAAATGGAATAGATTGCCCACAACCGACTTCCTCGATGAGGTGCCCGCTGAGCAACTCCTGGCCCGCCCCGACACGCTAAACGAAGAGGAATTCCGCCAACTTTGTTCCTTCTTCGAACCGCGCATGGTGTACGTCCAACTGGCTCCGGAACCATCGCAAAATACGGAATCTCCGAATAAAAACGAAAACTTCACACTCTCTTTCTCTTTGTCCACTCCGCTCACGTCAAAATACGATAAAGAGAAATTAGAACCCATAATGGTGCAAAGAAAACTAAAATGGAACGGCGAAAAGTATAAATAATGTTATAAAACATATTTTTATGACGCTTTTCTTTGGAAATTAAATTATAAGGTGTAACTTTGCATCGTGTTTTTCATGGTATTAGATTATTAAGGTTAATAAAGATTGGTTGTCGTGAGACAATCAATTTTTTTTTGCCCCATTCCCAACTTTCTCGCATGCCTTTATGGATTATTTCTTATCTTTGCAACGCTTTTAAGAAAACACAATAATATGACAAGCAAAAATGTACCCGTACTGCTGCTTACCGGTTATCTGGGCAGCGGTAAAACCACACTGGTGAACAGCATCCTCGCTAACAAACGGGGTATAAAGTTCGCTGTAATCGTGAACGACATAGGTGAAGTGAATATCGATGCAGACCTGATAGAAAAAGGGGGTATCGTCGACCAAAAAGACGAAAGCCTCGTAGCACTACAGAATGGTTGCATCTGCTGCACCCTCAAAATGGACCTCGTCTCTCAACTGCAGGACATCATGAAACAGCAGAGGTTCGACTATATCGTTATCGAAGCCAGCGGTATCTGCGAACCTGCTCCCATCGCACAGACCATATGCTCTATACCCACTATGGGACCTCAATATGTCCGTTACGGCATACCGGTTCTCGACAGTATCGTCACCGTGGTCGATGCGCTCAGATTGCAGGACGAATTCGGATGCGGCGACAACCTCATGAACGAAAATATTGATGACGAGGATATTGAAAACCTGATTATTCAGCAAATCGAATTCTGTAACATCATACTCCTCAACAAGGCTTCTGAAGTGGAACCGAAGGAGAGAGAACGCATCAGAAGAATCATCAAAGCCATTCAGCCGGTGGCTGAGATCATAGAGTGCGACTATTGTGACATCGACCTCTCTAAAATCCTCAATACGGGTATGTTCGACTTCGACAAGGTGGCTACATCCGCTGCCTGGATTCATGAGGTGGAAAAACACCACGATGAAGACGATGAAGACGAGGATGATGATGACGATGAGGATGAACATGAGCATGCACATCATGAGCATCATCACCATCACGACGATGATGATGATGATGACGACGACGATGAGCATCACCATGAGCATGAGCACGGACATCACCACCACCACCATCATCACCACGAGGGTGGGGAAGTGGAGGAATATGGCATCGGTACCTATGTCTACTACCGACGTCAGCCGATGAGCCTGTCGAGATTCGACGAATTCCTCGCAAGAAGATGGCCGGCTGCCATCATAAGGGCAAAGGGCATCTGCTGGTTCAGAGAAGAACCCGATATCTGCTATGTCTTCGAACAGGCTGGAAAACAGTTCTCGCTTCGCAATGCAGGACAGTGGTATGCTACCATGCCAGAAGAAGAACTTATGCAACTTATGGCGCGCGAACCCCGACTCGCCGAGGACTGGAACGAGAAGTATGGCGACAGAATGCAAAAAATTGTCTTTATCGGACAACATCTGGACAAAGAACTGATTAAACGCGCTCTCGACGGATGCCTCGACGAATAACCCTTGCTGTCACACATTTGTTGCTCAGCGTGCCTTGCCAATCCGCAAGGCACGCTGTGTTTATGGTGTGGTCATTGGAAAATTGGCTTGGTAAACGAATCTTTGGGATATTGAATATGTTAAAATTGTTAAATTTTTAATAATAATCGGTCGGAATATTTTGTTGATTGAAAAATATTGTATATCTTTGCACCAAATCGCCTTTAGTGGCGTGGCACGAAAAAATGCCTATGAAAAGTTAACCATACAGGTTTCAAGTGAACCTGGACTTCTTGACACCGCCTGCAACTTACGAAGTTCTGAGCGTATTTGGGATATAAAATAACTGAGAACGATTCCGTATCCACTCTGTGTGGACAAAGCCTACTCCCTCTTTTTTTCGATAACCTATACTTATATTAAATAAATTTTTATGAAAAACTCACAATCACGTGTGATTTTCACCGACAATTCCGAAGACACCCAATTTATCCTTCGCATCATGCGACGGTATAATCTCCTCACGCCGGAAGAGGAGAAGATACTTGCTTACAGAATCCGTGTGCTTCATGACAAAAAGGCCAAAGACAAGCTTGTTGTTCACAATCTGCGTATTGTGTTTAGCATTGCCAAGAAATATACCTTCGGCAATCTTCAAGTCAGTGAGTTGTTTTCTGCCGGGTGTCACGGACTTATCACAGCTGCCGGCCGTTTTGACGAACGTAAAAATGTGCCCTTCGCCTCTTATGTCCAGAAATGGATACAGAAGGAGATCCTTGAATTCCTGGATGAAAGTTGCAACATGGTGCATCTTCCTGATTCCCACCTGAAGAAAGTGTCGAAGATGAAGAAGGCAATCTGCAATTTTGAACAAGCCAACCATCGTACCCCGAACGATGAGGAACTGGCCGAATTGATGGATACAGATTCTGACCATGTGAAGAATCTGCGCATCTTGGAAGCCAAAACCTTCTCCTTCGACGAGCCGATTAAGGCAGACGAAGAGGACGGAGCCTGCTTCGTAGATACGATGGAGAGTGACGTCCCTTCCACGGATGAATTGTTGATCCGAATTGATAACATGAATTTCATCCATGCCGAGATGATGCGGACGCTGGGTGACGAAGATATGGTACGACTCTTCATTCTTTGCCTGGATGGCCCGTCGCCTGAGCGTGACAGGCTAATCCAGAAACTGGGCTACAGCGAGACTAAGCTCACGAAGGTATTCGGAAACCTCTGCCACAAACTCAGGAAAAACAAGAATCTCTTCAATCTATACCAGTATGGCATAGCCTGATGCAGTCCCCCCGACTACACATGTTGACTGGAAATGCCGCAACTGTCTCAGTTGCGGCATTTTCTCTGAATGATACAAAAACATTATGAATAGATTGTGCAAAAAAGTTTTCGCTTGTTCCGTTTGCAAAATTACTCGATAGAATTTGCTTGTGCAATACCTAAATATTGGGATTTCAAAGACTCCACATCTTTGTATTGATATACTTTATTCAATTTTCGCAAGTTTATCGCAATGTGCCCTGAAAGGGCATTAACTCTAAGCCCAGGGCATCGCCCTGGGTATATGCGTTGCCCCCCCCTACGCCCTGAAAGGGCAAAAGCATTGGTTAATAGTGCTTTTGCCCTTTC
>CAJONT010000302.1 GCA_905235975.1 uncultured Prevotella sp. | reverse complement strand
CACGGCATAGGCCCTGGCATACTTGCTCCACTTCTGTATGATGGTATCGAGGTCGCACTGTGCCTTTTCGTAGTCTTTCATCTCCACCCTGCAGAGCATGCGGTTGAACCAGTAGTTCTGCGCCGTGGGGTCTTGACGTATCGCCGTGGTGTAGTCGGCCACGGCGTCGTCGAATTTCTTGAGTCTGATACGGCAGAGGCCGCGCAGTTCGTAGTGTGCGGTGACGTAGGGGTTCAACACGATGGCCTCTGTGCAGTCGCTCTCGCCGCCGGTGAAGTCGTCGAGGTAGAACTTGGCGAGTCCGCGGAAGAACCAGGGCTCGTAGAGGTAGGGTTTAGCGGAAACCGCCTTGTTGAAGTATTGAATGGCAAGGACATAATCCTCATAGTACAATGCGCTCCGGCCGTTCATGATGAGCCGGTCCACATTAAACTGTGCCGATGCTCCCCATGCGGTGGAGAGCATGAGCAGAAGGAATATAAGCCTTTTAGCCATAGGCGCCGTGGTACGGATTGTGTGTGTCGGTGCGGGTTTAGCGTTTCGGTGCGGGTTTGGTGCGGTATCCTGCGGAGTAGCGTCCGGCGAGGAGCGCCTTGAGCTTGCTCTTGATGAGCTGTGCCCTGAAGGGAGAGATGCGGTCGGTGAACACCTTTCCTTCGAGGTGGTCGAACTCATGCTGCATGACACGTGCCAGGTAGCCCTCCACCCACTCGTCGTGGGGCTGAAGCTGTTCGTCAAGATATTTCACACGGATCTTTGCGGGGCGCGACACCTTCTCGTGTATGCCCGGCAGACTGAGGCATCCCTCCTCGTAGACCACTTTGTCGTCGTCGAACTCCACGATGTGGGGATTGATAAAGGCATGGCGATAGCCTTTATACTCAGGCAGGTCTTCGCCAAGCACGTCGAGGTCGATTACCACCACGCGAATCGACTTGCCCACCTGCGGTGCGGCCAGTCCGATACCCTCCGAGTCGGCGAGGGTTTCGTACAGGTCGGCTATCAGTTTGTCCAGTTCAGGGTAGTCGGTCGGTATGTCCTGTGCCACTTTTCTGAGCACCGGATTGCCATATATATAAATAGGTAATATCATTTCAGTCTTCTTGATTCCAAAAAACTCTGTAATATGATTGTGGCACTGATTTCGTCAACCAAGGCCTTGTTTTGACGGTCTTTCTTCTTGAGGCCACCGTCGAGCATGGCCTGGTGCGCCATGACCGACGTGAAGCGTTCGTCGACCCAACTGACGGGAATTTCAGGATGTGCCTTCTGCCAGCGTGCCACGAAGGCCTTCACCCTTGGCAGGTTCTCGCTGGGCAGTCCGTTGGTCTGCCGTGGTTCTCCCACCACGACACGTTCCACCTCCTCACGTGCCACATATTGGTTGAGCCAGTCGAGCAGTTCAGACGTAGAAACAGTCGCCAATCCGCCGGCAATGATTTGCAGCGGATCGGTGACTGCTATACCCGAACGTCGTCGACCGTAGTCTATCGACAAGATTCTAGCCACTTCGGTTTATCTTCCGTAGTAGAGCAACCAAGCGTCTGGGTAGGTAGATCTCAGGCGGTTGCGGCTCTGCACGGCGCTCGACTTATCAGAATAGGTGGTAGCCACCACGCGATACATGTCGCGTGCTGAGTTGTAAGCGAGTTGCGCATCGTAACCCTGTGAACGAAGACGCTGTACAAGATTCTCGGCGTTCGACTTCACGCTGAAGGAGCCCACAATCACGCTGTAGTCCTTGAGACCGGCACCATTGAGCACAGTCACATTCTCACTTCTCACCGGCGTGTTGTCATAGTTGTCAGTCGTTACATTCGATGAAGGTGTTTCCACCAACGGGGTCACGACGGGGGTATCCTCCTCGACCGTCTCACGGCTGGCCTCCTGGGCCTTTGCCTTCTCGTAAGCCTTTTTGTAAGCACTCTCGCTCGATTTGCAACTTGTGAATGCCAGTGCCACACAAAGTCCTGCGCAGATAACCAGGTATTTCTTCATAATAAGATAAAAAATTAGATATTGATGTAAAAAAAATATTGAAAATTCCTAATCTCGTGCGAAATTACACAAAATCATTTAAATTGAGCGAAAAAAGCACCATAAAGTTTGTTAAATAGACAAAAAGCAAGTCATTTCTAAAAAAAACAGCGTTTTGTTCATGCAAATTCTAAAAAGATTTTGTATTTTTGCTACACAATCACGTTAAATCAAAAAATATGAAAGAACTCAGCTACATCGGCGCATTCATTGGCGGCGCCATTGCAGGAGCAGCCATTGGTCTGCTGCTTGCCCCCGAGAAAGGAACAGATACGCGTACAAAGATTGCCGACACCGTGCAGGATTTCTGCAAGAAGCACAACCTGAACATCAGCCGTAAAGAGGTGGAAGACCTTGTAGACGACATCAAGGACGCTGCTGCCGACGCCATCGACTAACCGTATTGATTTTTATGCTATCAAGCGACAAGAACATCGAGACCATTGCCCAACTGGTGGACCAGGTGAAGCATTACGCTGAGCTTCAGAAAGAATATGTGAAGCTCGACGTAATAGAGAAAGTGGTGAGCCTGACCACCCGTGCGGCAATGGTGCTTGCTGTGCTCGTGCTGCTCATGCCGGTCGTGATATTTCTTTCCTTTTCCGTAGCCGAAGCTTTGGCGTCGCTTACGGGCAAGGCGCTGGCCTTTCTCATCGTGGCCGTGTTCTACCTCTTCGTGTTGGTGCTGATTATTGCCAATCGCCGCCGCTGGATAGAAAAGCCGTTAGTGAAGTTTTTGGCAGACCTATTACTAAACGAATAACCCATGGCCATCTCTCAGGAACCCATTATATACCGTTCGCTCGCCGACATCCGCGCAAGGAAGAAAGCCCTGCGTGCGGAAATCAACGGCCAGAGCGGCCAAATAAGCACCCAATGGCACGGCCTCTTTGTGAAGCCCAAAGAGGGTCAGTTGCCAGCCCGCCGTATGAGCCGCTTGGTCTCGAACGGCGTCAGCATGTTCGATGCGATGCTCTTCGCCTACAAACTTTACGTCCGCTTTTCCGACGGCAAGGATTCATACAAAAGAAAGAGAAGACGCGGCAAACGGTCGTTCTTCTCCCTTTTCCTATAAAGGTGTGTTTGCAAATACTGGCTATTATTCATCCCATCTCACCACCATGCCGTCGTAGGCCATGCGTATGTGAGGTGGCAGACTGCTGTTTACCTCTTCGTGCAACCCAATGTCGTGGCAGGCATGTATGAGGAAGGTGCGTCTTGCCCCTACCCTCTCGGCCAGAGCCACGGCATCGTCGAGCAGCTGGTGCGAATAGTGTTCTTTCCCTTTGCGCAGAGCATTCACCACGAGCGTGTCCACCCCCTGAATCATGGCGGCATCCTCGTCGTCGATGGTCTTCATGTCGGTGATATAGGCCAGGCCGTCGAAGAGGAAGCCCAGGATGGGCATCTTGCCGTGCATCACCTGAATGGGTGTCACTTTCACCTCCCCTATATATAAAGGTATATGCGGGGCTATCTCGTGCAACTGCAGTTTGGGCACCCCGGGATAGAGGTGTTCGGCAAAGCAGTAAGGCATGGTAGTGTGCAGGGCCTGCACCGTGGCCTTGTTGGCATAGAGGTGAAGCGGTCCGAACACGCAGAAGGGCCGCATGTCGTCGATGCCCGCCACATGGTCGTAATGGATATGGGTGAGGAGCACCCCATCGATGGGTTTGAACGGATGGGGCAGGATTTGCTGTCTGAAGTCGGGTCCGCAGTCGATGAGGATGCGCGTGGTGGGTGTTTCTATCAGTGCCGATGTGCGCAGCCTCCTGTCGTGCGGGTCGGTGCTGGTACACACCGGGCATTGGCAGCCGATGCTGGGCACGCCGCCAGAGGTGCCTGTACCGAGAAAAGTGAGCTGCATATCCTTCATCGTCATACGATATTTACCTCCGAACAAATTTCAATGTCGAAGCGGGTCATCACATCGGCCTTGACGGCCTCACAGAGGCGCACCACGTCGGCGCCCGTCGCCCCGCCCCTGTTCACCAACACAAGAGCCTGTTTGGCGTGCACGCCGGCAGGACCCAAGGAGCGTCCTTTCCAGCCGCACTGTTCGATGAGCCATCCGGCGGGTATCTTTACCTGTGTGCTGTCTATTTCATAGAAAGGCACTTGCGCATATTCAGCCTGTATGCGCTGCAGCGTGGCACGCGGCACCACCGGGTTCACGAAGAAGCTCCCTGCGTTGCCCTCCACTTCGGGGTCGGGCAGTTTCGCCCTGCGTATGTCCACAATCACCTGGCGCAGCTGTTGCGGCGTGGGTGTCGTGATGCCCTTCGCCTCCAGTTCGCGGCGTATGTTTCCGTAATCGAGTTGCGGATGGAAGGTGTCGGAGAGTCGGTAGGTGACGGCTGTGATGAAGAAGCGGTTTTTCCACTCATGCTTGAAACGGCTGTCGCGGTAACCATAGCCGCACTCCCCGCCGGCGAAAGTCACCAGCTTTCCGGTGGCAATCTCCACGGCCTCCACCTCCACGATAAGGTCTTTTACCTCCCTTATTTATTTTATCGACTTGCATTATGCTTTATAGAAAAAGAATTTTT
>CAJONT010000301.1 GCA_905235975.1 uncultured Prevotella sp. | reverse complement strand
TGGCTTGGTATCCGTCGTCGTTGGAAATAAGGATGAGCGGTATGTTATTTTTCATAAAAAAGTCTGCAATACGATTGCAAAAGTACGAAAAAATGTTTTAATTGAGCATTTCTCGCATAAAATATGTATTTTTGCAGTCTATAACCAAAAAGCGAATAAAGAGAAAGGGTACAAAATGGGAAAAATCATAGCTTTGGCCAACCAGAAGGGCGGTGTGGGCAAGACCACGACCTCTATAAACCTGGCGGCCTCCCTCGCTACCTTAGAGAAGACCGTGCTGCTGGTGGATGCCGACCCGCAGGCCAACGCGTCGAGCGGACTGGGTGTGGACGTGAAGAACGTGGAGTGCTCGCTCTACGAATGCATCATTGACCACGCCGACGTGCGCGACGCCATCTACACCACCGACATCGAGGGGCTCGACATCATACCGAGCCACATCGACCTTGTGGGTGCAGAGATTGAGATGCTGAACATCAGCAACAGGGAAAAGGTGGTAAGAAACATTCTGGCACCGATACGCGACGAATACGACTACATTCTGATAGACTGCTCGCCCTCGCTGGGCCTCATCACTGTGAACTCGCTCACCGCCGCCGACTCGGTCATCATTCCCGTGCAGTGTGAATACTTCGCACTGGAGGGTATCAGCAAACTGCTGAACACCATCAAAATCATCAAGAGCAAGCTGAACCCGAGGCTGGAAATAGAGGGATTCCTGCTCACCATGTACGACGGCCGTCTGCGACTGGCCAACCAGATTTACGACGAGGTGAAGCGACACTTCCAGGAACTCGTGTTCAAAACGGTGATACAACGCAACGTGAAGCTGAGCGAGAGCCCGAGCCACGGATTGCCGGTGATTCTCTACGACGCCGACTCTACCGGCAGCAAGAACCACCTGGCGCTGGCCAAGGAAATCATCGGCAAGAACGCAAAATAAAAACTGAACGAAACGAAGAGAAATGGCAGTAAAAAAGAAATACAACACACTGGGCAGGGGCCTCGACGCCCTCATCTCCACCGACGACCTGCGCACGCAGGGCAGTTCGACCATCAACGAGATTCCGCTGGAACAGATAGAGGCCAACCCCAACCAGCCGCGACGCGAGTTTGACGAAGAGGCGCTGCAGGAGCTGGCCAACAGCATCAGGGAGATAGGCATCGTGCAGCCCATCACGCTGCGGCAGACGGGCGACGAACGCTACCAGATAATAGCCGGCGAACGACGCTGGAGAGCCTCGCAGATGGCCGGACTTACCGCCATTCCCGCCTACATACGCACCATCAGCGACGAGAGCGTGATGGCCATGGCACTGGTGGAGAACATACAGCGCGAAGACCTGAACGCCATAGAAATAGCACTGGCCTACGCCCACCTGATGGAAGAGGAAAACATGACGCAGGAGAAGGTGGCCGACCGCGTGGGCAAGAGCCGCGTGGCCGTGGCCAACCACCTGAGGCTGCTCAAACTGCCCGCACAGGTGCAGATGGCCCTGCAGAAGAAGGAAATAGACATGGGGCACGCCAGGGCGCTCCTCTCGCTCGACAGTCCGTCGCAGCAGCTCAAAGTGTTTGAGGTGATACGCAAGAACGGCTCGTCGGTGAGGCAGGTGGAAGAAATAGTGAAGAAGCTGAAGAACGGCGAGGATGCCGAGGTGGGCGGCAAGCGACTCACCTCCACTGCCAAGACGCCGGAGGAATACAAACTGCTCCGCAACAGGCTGACTCACTTCTTCGGCACCAAGGTGGCGCTGAGCGTGAACGACAGCGGAAAGGGTAAAATAAGCATCTCCTTCTCCGACGAGGAGGAACTGGAGCGCATCATGAGCGTGTTCGACAAGATGAAAATCTAAACAACACGCAAGAAGGAAGTGCCAACGATGCCACACCACCCTACCCTACACACCCTGCTGCTGACCGTGCTGCTATGCCTGGCAGCCGCTGCAAAAGCCCAGGAACCGGTAATAGCCGACACGGCTGCCACCGACGACCTGAGCGACTACGACTTGACCATCGACACCCTGCACTTGGAGGGGATGGAGGTGAAGCGCACCAAGCGCGACTGGGACACATGGCGGCCCGACCCCAAGCGGGCGCTCTGGCTGGCGCTCGTGGTGCCCGGCGGCGGACAGATATACAACCGCAAGTACTGGAAACTGCCCATCGTGTACGGAGGATTCGTGGGAAGCATGTATGCCATGCAGTGGAACAACCAGATGTACCGCGACTACTCGCAGGCCTACCTCGACCTGATGGACGACGACCCCACCACGCAGAGCTACAACCAGTTCATGCACCTGAACGCACAAATCACAAAGGACAATGAGGAACGCTACAAGCAGCTCTTCAAACGGCGAAAAGACTACTACCGACGCTACCGTGACCTAAGTTTCTTCGTGCTCGTGGGCGTGTATGCGCTCTCGGTCGTCGACGCTTACGTAGACGCATCGCTCTCTGAATTCGACATCTCTAAAGACCTGAGCATGAAGGTCTCGCCCGCCGTGCTGAACAACGGACAGACCCGCGACATCGTGAAAGGCACCGCACTGGGACTGCAATGCTCGCTCAATTTCTAAACAAGCAAAAAAATCACCCGCTACTGCAATAAAAAAAGACATGAAGAAAAGGATACTGACCCTGATAACAGGACTGTTTGCCGCCGCCACCGCACTGGTGCAGGCACAGGTGAACGATGACTTTGAAATTGTGTTCACCGACGACATGGGCAAGCTGGAATACATAGAGCTGCCCGAAGCCATGACCAAAGAGGTGGACAGCCTGCTCGCCCTGTACCACTCGCGCACCTACCTGGAAATGGACACACTCTGCGAGAGCAACGACGTGAACCCCGAATACTCCGACGAGGTGTACATAGACCGTCTGCAGCGCATGCCCACCGTGATGGAGATGCCCTACAACAGGATTGTGCGGCAGTTTATTGACCGCTACTGCTCGAGGCTGCGCCGCACGGTGAGCGTGATGTTGGGAAGGACCAACTTCTACATGCCCATCTTTGAGCAGGCTTTGGAGTCGTACAACCTGCCGCTGGAACTGAAATACCTGCCCGTGATAGAATCGAGCCTGAACCCCACAGCCGTGTCGAGGGCGGGTGCCACCGGCCTGTGGCAGTTTATGCTGGCCACCGGCAAGCAGTACGGACTGCGGGTGAACAGTCTGGTGGACGACCGCCGCGACCCGATACGCGCCTCGTATGCCGCCGCACAGTACCTGCGCGACCTGTACAAGATTTTCGGCGACTGGACGCTTGTGATAGCCGCCTACAACTGCGGTCCTGAGAATGTGAACCGCGCCATCAGAAGGGCCGGCGGCAGCATGGACTACTGGACCATCTACCCCTACCTGCCCTCGGAGACAAGAGGATACGTGCCCGCCTTCATCGCCGCCAACTATGTGATGACCTACTACTGCGAGCACAACATCTGCCCCATGATAACCCACCTGCCCGCACACACCGACACCGTGGAGGTGAGCCGCGACGTGAACCTGCAGCAGATAGCCGACGTGTGCGGCACCGACCTGGGCATGCTGAGGGAGCTGAACCCGCAATACCGCAGAGACATCGTGAACGGCAGCTCAGAGCCCTCGCTCATCAGGATGCCCATACCCGTCATCAACCGCTTCATCGAACTGGAAGACTCTGTCTATGCCTACAAGGCCAGCACCCTGCTGAGCAAGCGCTCGTTGGTGAGCGTGAACGAGCGGGTGGCAAGCACGAGCAGCGAGAATGTAAGCCGCAGCCAGAGCAGCAGGTACGGACGCAGCCGAGGCTCCTCTGCCAGTCGCAGTTCATCGCGATACAGCAAGGGCAGTTCGTCGCGTAGCAGCAACGGCAGTTCGTCGCGTAGCAGCAAGGGCAGTTCGTCGCGATACGGCAAGAACTCGAAGCAAAGCAGTTCGAAGAGCAGCGGCAAGCGCTCGTCGCGCCGCCGCCGATAAGCACCAGCGCCGCACACGGCATGACACGGAACCTGGAGAACACGACAAACTGCACACACAACCTAAGCAAACACACTTCAATATACTGCAAACGAGACGCTTAAGTCAACAGGAGACACCTTAAGTCAAGGAGGATAAAGAATGGATACACCAAGTATCTCGGACGAGGAAATCAGAAAAGAAAAAGAAGAGGACCAGATGGTGGACAACGCCTTCAAGGAGGTGTTGGACTGCTACCTGAAGTCGCCCCACCGCAAGAAGGTGGACATCATTACCAAGGCCTACAACTTTGCTAAGCAGGCCCACAAGGGCGTAAGAAGACTTTCGGGAGAACCCTACATCATGCACCCCATTGCCGTGGCACACATCGCCACACAGGAAATGGGGCTCGGCTCGACGAGTATCTGCTCGGCACTGCTGCACGACGTGGTGGAAGACACCGACTACACTGTGGAAGACCTGGAGAACATCTTCGGAAAGAAAATTGCGCAGATTGTGGACGGACTCACCAAGATTTCGGGAGGCATCTTCGGCGACCAGGCTTCAGCTCAGGCCGAGAACATCAGAAAGCTGCTGCTCACCATGAGCGACGACATCAGGGTGATTCTGATAAAAATATGCGACCGCCTGCACAACATGCGCACGCTCGCCTCGCAGCCCGCCAACAAGCAGTACAAGATAGCCGGTGAGACGCTCTACATCTACGCCCCGATAGCCAACCGCCTGGGGCTGAACAAGATAAAAAACGAGCTTGAAGACCTGAGCTTCAGGTATGAGCACCCTGAGGAGTATGCCTCTATCAAGCAGAAGATAGCCGACACCGAAGAAAAGCGCAACAAGCTGTTCGAAGACTTCACCGCTCCCATACGCAAGGCCGTCGACAACCTGGGCCTGCGGTATGAAATCAAGGCAAGGGTGAAGGCCCCCTACTCTATCTGGTCCAAGATGCAGAACAAGCAAGTCTCGTTCGAGGAGATATACGACATACTGGCCGTGCGCATCATCTTCACCCCCAAGAGCAAGGAGGAGGAGATAGAAGAGTGCTTCAAGATTTACGTGGCCATAAGCAAACTCTACAAGAGCCACCCCGACCGCATGCGCGACTGGGTGAGCAATCCCAAGGCCAACGGATACCAGGCGCTGCACCAGACCTTCATGTCGAAACAGGGACAGTGGATAGAGGTGCAGATAAGGTCGGAGCACATGCACGAACTGGCAGAGCAGGGATTTGCCGCCCACTGGCAGTACAAGGACGGCGGAGAACTGACCAAGGACGAGGGAGAGCTGAACAACTGGTTGGGCACCATCAAGGAGATACTCGACGACCCGCAGCCCGATGCCATGGACTTCCTCGACACGGTAAAGCTGAACCTCTTCGCCTCGGAGATATTCGTGTTCACCCCGAAGGGTGAAATCAAGACCATGCCCACAGGAAGCACCGCCCTGGACTTCGCCTTCCAGATACACACCTTCATAGGCAGCCACTGCATAGGCGCCAAGGTGAACCACAAGCTCGTGCCGCTGAGCCACTTGCTGAAGAGCGGCGACCAGGTGGAAATCATCACCTCGAAGGCCGCACAGGTGAGCCCCGACTGGATAAACTTTGCCAGCACCGCCAAGGCGAAGGCCAAGATAGAGGG
>CAJONT010000300.1 GCA_905235975.1 uncultured Prevotella sp. | reverse complement strand
CTGAAGAGCCGTAAGGCCTCTCCTGCGGCCTTTTAAACCAACAATACATGAAGAAAAAACTGCAGAAAGTGCTGGTTTTGGGATCCGGCGCTTTGAAAATCGGTCAGGCCGGTGAGTTCGACTACTCCGGCTCCCAAGCCCTTAAGGCGTTGCGCGAAGAAGGCATCTCATCGGTGCTCGTGAATCCCAACATCGCCACCATCCAGACATCGGAAGGCATTGCCGACCAAGTGTATTTCCAGCCTGTCACCCCCCACTTTGTGACGGAAATCATCAAGAAGGAGCGTCCCGACGGCATTCTGCTCGCCTTTGGCGGTCAGACCGCTCTCAACTGCGGTACCACGCTATACAAGGACGGAACGCTGAGCCGTTACGGTGTAGAAGTGCTGGGCACCTCGGCAGAGGCTATCATGGACACCGAGGACCGCGACCTGTTTGTGAAGAAACTCGACGTGGCCGCACTGAAGACCCCCGTGAGCCAGGCTGTGGAGAACATGGACGACGCCCTTGCCGCTGCGCGCCGCATAGGTTATCCCGTGATGATACGTTCGGCCTATGCCCTTGGCGGTTTAGGTTCCGGCATCTGCCCCGACGAGGCCCGCTTTATAGAGATTGCGGAGAGTGCCTTCACCTTTGCGCCTCAGATTCTTGTTGAGGAGAGCCTGAAAGGCTGGAAGGAGATAGAGTTTGAGGTGATACGCGATGCCAACGATCACTGCTTCACCGTGGCATCGATGGAGAACTTCGACCCATTAGGCATCCACACAGGCGAGTCGATTGTGGTTGCTCCCACTTGTTCGCTCACCGACGAGCAGGTACGCATGCTGCAAGAGCTGTCGATCAAGTGTGTGCGCCACCTGAACATTGTCGGCGAGTGCAACATACAGTTTGCCTTCAATGCAGAGACCAACGACTATCGCATCATCGAGGTGAACGCCCGTCTGAGCCGTTCATCCGCCCTTGCCTCCAAGGCCACCGGCTATCCCCTCGCCTTCGTGGCCGCCAAGATTGCCTTGGGCTACACCCTTGACCAGATAGGTGAGATGGGCACTCCCAACTCCGCCTATGTGGCTCCCCAACTGGACTACATGATTTGCAAGATACCCCGCTGGGACCTCACGAAGTTTGCCGGTGTGAGCCGTCTTATCGGTTCATCGATGAAGTCGGTGGGTGAGATTATGTCCATCGGGCGCACCTTCGAAGAGATGATGCAGAAAGGCCTCCGTATGATAGGTCAGGGCATGCACGGTTTTGTGGGCAACGACCACACCCGTTTTGAGAATCTTGACGAGGAGCTCTCCAACCCCACCGACCTGCGCATCTTTGCCATTGCCCAGGCATTGGAAGAAGGCTATACCGTGGAGCGCATCGAAGAGCTTACCAAGATAGACGTATGGTTCTTAGAGCGCCTGAAGCACATCGTGGACCTTAAGTCCCAGTTGATGGGTTACAACCGTTTGGAAGACCTGAGCGACGACTTCCTCCGCGAGGTGAAGGCAGCCGGTTTCTCCGACTTCCAGATAGCCCGTTTCGTTCTGAAGCCCCAAAGCGGCAACATGGTGCAGGAAAATCTCCAGGTGCGCCGTTTCCGCAAGGAACGTGCCATCGTGCCCGCCGTAAAGCGCATCAACACTGTGGCGAGCGAACATCCCGAACTTACCAACTACCTCTATCTGACATACTGCACGCAGGGTCACGACATCGACTTCTACAAGAACGAGAAATCGGTGGTGGTGCTCGGTTCCGGAGCCTACCGCATCGGTTCGTCGGTGGAGTTCGACTGGTGCTCGGTGAATGCCATCCAGACCGCGCGCAAGTTAGGGTACAAATCTATCATGATCAACTACAACCCCGAGACGGTATCCACCGACTACGACATGTGCGACCGTCTCTACTTCGACGAGCTGTCGTTGGAGCGTGTGCTCGACGTGATAGACCTTGAGCAGCCCCGCGGCACCATCGTGAGCGTGGGCGGCCAGATACCCAACAACCTCGCCATGAAGCTATACCGCCAAGGCGTGCCCGTGTTAGGCACATCGCCCATTGACATCGACCGTGCCGAGAACCGCGACAAGTTCTCCGCCATGCTCGACAAGTTGGGCATAGACCAGCCCGCCTGGCGTGCCCTTACGTCCCTCGACGACATCAAGGATTTTGTGTCGGAAGTGGGTTACCCCGTACTGGTGCGTCCTTCCTACGTGCTCTCCGGAGCAGCGATGAACGTGTGCTACAGCGATGAAGAGTTGGAGCGTTTCCTCCGCATGGCCACCGAAGTGAGCAAGGAATATCCCGTGGTAGTGTCGCAGTTTATGCAGGAGACCAAAGAGATAGAGTTTGATGCTGTGGCCGACAAAGGTGAGATTGTGGAATATGCCATCAGCGAGCACATCGAGTATGCCGGTGTACACAGCGGCGATGCCACCATGGTGTTCCCTGCCCAGCACATCTATTTCTCCACCATCCGTCAGATAAAGAAGATAGCCCGCAAGATTGCCTCAGAGCTCAACATCAGCGGACCTTTCAATATCCAGTTCTTAGCAAAGAACCGCCAAGTGCGTGTGATAGAGTGCAACCTCCGTGCCTCACGTTCGTTCCCCTTCGTAAGCAAGATACTGAAGCGCAACTTCATCGAGACCGCCACACGCATAATGCTCGATGCCCCCTACACCCGTCCCGACAAGAGCGAGTTCGACATCGACCGCATCGGTGTGAAGGCATCACAGTTCTCCTTTGCCCGTCTGCAGAATGCCGACCCCGTGCTGGGTGTCGACATGTCGTCGACCGGTGAGGTGGGTTGCCTTGGCGACGATCTGAACGAGGCCATTCTCAATGCCATGATTGCCACAGGCTATCGCATTCCCAAGCACAGCATCCTGATAAGCAGCGGTGGTGTGAAAGGCAAGGTCGACTTGCTTGAGCCCGCCCGCAACTTGATGAGAAACGGTTTTGAGATATACGCCACAGAAGGTACCGCCCGTTTCCTGAACGAGAACGGTGTGAATGCGACGGCAGTGTCGTGGCCTGATGAAGAAGGTGGCAAGAATGTGATGGAAATGATAGCCAACCATGAGATTGATTTGATTGTAAACGTACCAAAGAACCAGACGAAACGTGAGTTGACGAACGGTTACCGTATCCGTCGTGGAGCCATCGACCATAACATCCCGCTCATCACGAACACAAGGTTAGCGAAGGCTTTCATCGAAGCATTCTGCTCTATGAAAGAAGAGAATATCAAGATAAAGAGTTGGCAGGAGTACACGATGTAACCGCCAATCCCATCTTATAAGAAAAGATGCCGCTCCACGCGATTATGGGCGGCATCTTTTTTTGTTTATATTCAAAGGTTTCCTATTGTCTCAATCTTCAGGAATAACAGGGCGTGGAGTGACGCCACCGTTGGGATTGGTTGGTTGCGGGGCAGGAGCGGGCTTAGTGCCGGCAGGAGCATTGCTGTCGGAAGCCGGTTGTTGACCGGAGGAAGAGGGATCGTTGATTTCCCTCGGTATAACAGGCTGTTGACCATCGTCAACAGATTCGTCAGCCGGTTGCAAGTTGTCATCCTTGGGAGTGTTGAGCAGCGAATCATTCTGCTGGTGTGTGTCTGCCTCCTTACGTTTCACACGAGTTGTATCTCTCTTTATCTCGGCATTCGTATCCACTATCTTCATCGTGTCTTTCTGCGGCACAGAGTCTTTTTGCTCCGTAACCACAGGTGCATAATCTTCGGGAGAAGGACTCGACGAGCTATTCAACCACCACCACAGCAGACAGCCTATGACGACTATGGAGATGGCAGAGACAGCCACAACGGGGAAACTACGTTTCTTTTCCCCGGCTCCTTCGGCTGAGTGGTGCTCGCGATCATGGTGGTGCGAATGGTTATGCGAATGGCTGTTGTAAGCACTGTCCTGATGATGGCTATGCTGCCGGTGTTCTGCACGATGTGGCGAAGCGGGCTGCCTTGCCGGTATGTCGATGGTCTCCATCATCACACCGCTCACCTTTACGAGGATGCCACTGTGATTTTCTTCCACCTGACTGCTGCTGTTCACAAAGAATTGCCGTTTCCTGTTGTCATCTTCCGGTCCACACAAGACAGCCACCACCTGCTCATCGGTGAGATGTGCCGTGAGGCTTTTTGTACACACGAGGAAATAGTCGCCCGGCTGCACGTCAGTAATCAAAGACACATCCGGCTGCACAGGATACTTGCTCTGTGCCAACATCACCTTGAAGTCATCCGTCGACCTGTATAACAGAGCCGACGACGAGGGTCGCACCTGATAGATTCGGCAGTCGCCTATATGGAGGGCCGTACATCCGCCCCGGTGCATATAGAGCATAGCGATGGACGTTCCCACCCCGTCGGCCCCCACCTCACTGAGACGTTCGTAGGCCGATGACAGCGCCATCCGTTGCAGGTCGTTAGAAAGCGGTTCGTCAGGGCAGGTATTTGTAAAGAGATAATCTGTCAGCGCCTTGGTCACAGCCTCGCTGGCAATGCTCCCTTGTCCATCAGATCCCATGCCATCGGTGGCAACAAAGATTCGGTCATGTATCGAAGCCTTTCCTATGGCAGGCCATACACAGTCTTCCTGTTCGGGTCTTTGACCCAATTCAGATATCACTTGTGGTAGGAGGATGTCGAATTTCATAATGCAAGTGTGTTTAATTCTCCAATGTGTGCATTGTGTCTGCAAATATAGACAAAAATCGCGGTATTCCCT
>CAJONT010000299.1 GCA_905235975.1 uncultured Prevotella sp. | reverse complement strand
AGCGGGCTACACAAAAGGCTACGGGTAGGCGAGCTTGCTCGGGAATCTGATGAGACTTGACGCTTTGCACCGAATAAAAGCAAAAAGAGACCGAAACGAAACGGATGGAATCTGGTTTTGAAATTTTTCATAATTAATAGAACACACCTTTACCGAACGAATTCTTCAAGATGTTCCAGATATGCCTGCTTATGATTCTTATACGAGAGCGCATGATCGGTATCAGGAACAATCCACAAAAACTTGGGAGAAGGCTTTGCCTCATACAGACGTTTAACCATTTCAGTTGGGACGAAAGTGTCACTGTCGCCATGTATGAACAACATGGGATAAGGAGACTTGGCAATTCTGTCGACTGCTGCACCCTCACCAAAGCTCCAGCCATTTTTCAGACGGCACAGCATACTGGTGGTGTACATCAATGGAAAAGGAGGCAAAGAAAACTCCTTACGGAGTTGATATTGTAATTCATCCCAAACACTGGTGTATCCACAATCATCAACAAACCGCATGTCTTTTGCCTTTACGGGCATATCTTCACCAGCAAGAATCATGGAAAGGGCTCCTCCCATAGAAACGCCATGTACAATAATGGAATCGGAAGCAAAAGAGTTCATCCAACTCAGCACATCCAGCCTGTCGAGCCAACCCATCCCAATGGCATCTCCCTCACTTTGTCCATGCGCATGCAAATCGGGCATAACGACATTGCAGTCGAGCAATTGTTCATATAAACGGCCAAGGAAAAAGACATCAACAGCACAGTTTCGCCAACCGTGGAGCAAGAAAGCAGTCCGACGGCTACCTTTCCAAACGAAGAACGCATGATGCCGTTCTCCTGACGGCATAGTGAGGAAGGTGTCTCTCAGCGCTTCGACACGTCTGAGACTGTCGACCCAATTTTTCGTCTCTGGATATTCTTCGAACTGCCGCAGCATACATGCCTCAGAATCCCTATGCCCAGAATCAGGTGCCAACACATCATCCAGCATGTAAAAGCTGCTTCCCACAACGGCCAGCAACGCAAGAAACAGGAAAGACAAGAAGCATTTCAGTATTATTTTCCTCATAACTTGTACGATTTAGAAAGTCAACTATTCTGTGTAAAAGATGATTATACCTCAAATATAATTCGTTTTTGTCTTATATCTTTTGCAAAATTACATAAAAAAGGAAAGGATTCTGTCATTTTAGGGTAAATTCTATTCAAATACAGAATAACTAATATTAATTTCAATCTAATTTATTATATTTGCTATAGAATTGGGTAACATAATCGATTGTCTGTTTCACAAGCTCGTACAAAAATGAAATATACCAAAACAATCCTTTTAACCGTGTTTGCTGTTGTCAGCCTTAGCGCGGTTGCCGATGAAGACACCTTCGTCTTTACGGGCGACATCCATGCCATGAGGCTCAGCGATTCCGGCGCTCAGGTACACTGCCCAACGTGCATATCTACAGCAAGCACTCCCTACTGAAAAGCATCCAATAATCACAACCATAAAATCCTTATCCAACAAACAAAATGAAAAAAATCCTTTTCTTAATTGCAGTACTGACCCTATCGATAGGAAGCGTCAGTGCACAACCACGCAAAGAGTATCCGCGTCCGCAATTTGAACGTGCAGAGTGGCAGAACCTGAATGGAGAATGGAACTTCACCTTCGACTTCGGAAAAACCGGACAACAACATGGTTGGCAGAATGCCACCCAATTTGACAAGAAGATCACGGTACCTTTCTGCCCCGAGAGTGCACTGTCAGGCATTGGCTACACCGATTTCATCCCCGCAGTGTGGTATCAACGCACCATCTCCATCCCCGCAGCGTGGGAAGGCAAGCAGGTTCGCCTCAACTTCGGCGCTGCCGACTATGAGACACACGTATTCATCGACGGAAAAGAGGTAGGCACACATTTCGGCACCGGCTCATCGTTCTCTTTCGACATCACCAAATTTGCCCAGCCCGGCACAAGCCACAACCTCGTGGTATGGGTGAAAGACGACCTTCGCGGCGGCCGTCAGCCTGGTGGCAAGCAGTGTAAGAACCTCTACAGCGAAGGCTGTATGTACACCCGCACTACAGGTATCTGGCAGACTGTATGGCTTGAGCCCGTGGACAAGGAAGGACTGCAATCGGCCTTCGCCGTTCCCGACATCGACCAGCAGCAACTTGTGATACATCCTCGCTTTTACAACGAGTCTGGACGTAACAAGCTCACTATAAAGGTGTTTGACGGTAAGAAGCAGGTGGCACAGAGCACTACATCCTGCTACAATGGCGCTGTGGTGGTTCTGCCCATGAAGAAAGCCAAACTGTGGTCGCCCGAATCGCCATTCCTCTATGACATCGTCTATGAGGTGAGCCGCGATGGTAAAGTGATAGACCGCATACAGTCGTATGCAGGCATGCGCAAGGTGCATCTCGCCAACGGCTATTTCTACCTGAACAACAAGCCCTACTACCAGCGTCTGGTTCTCGACCAGGGTTTCTATCCCGACGGCATTTGGACGGCACCCTCCGACGAAGCGCTTAAGCGTGACATCGAACTGTCGAAGGCTGTAGGTTTCAACGGTGCCCGTCTGCATCAGAAATCGTTTGAAGAGCGCTACTACTACTGGGCCGACCGTTTAGGCTACCTCACCTGGGGTGAAAGTGCCTCATGGGGTCTCGACGTGAACAACGAAGAGGCTGCCCGCAACTTCATCAGCGAGTGGTCTGAATTAGTGGAGCGCGACCGTAACCACCCGTCGCTCGTCACATGGACTCCCTTCAATGAAACCTGGGACTGCCAAGGAACCGGTGTGTACAACCGCTTGGTGGAAGATGTGTACCGCATCACGAAGGCTATAGATCCAACCCGTCCTGTGAATGACGCCAGTGGCGATGCCCATGTAAAGACCGACATCTGGTCGGTACACAACTACGAACGCGACCATGACCGTCTTGTGTCTATCTTCACCTTCCACGAAGGTAAGGAGCCTTTCCGCAACCAGCCCGAGAAGATGTCGTATCTTGCAAAGTATGAAGGTCAGCCCTACATGGTGGACGAGTTTGGCGGTCTGCCCTGGATTAAGCCCGAAGAGCGCAAATCTTCATGGGGATATGGCTCAAACATAGACAGCTTAGAGGACTTCTACCGTTTGCTTGAGGCAGAGGTGCTGGCATTGAAAGCCTGCCCCAATATCGTTGGTTTCTGCTATACACAGATTACCGATGTGGAGCAAGAGAAAAACGGCATCTACTACTACGACCGTACCTCAAAGTTCGATAATGCACGTATCAAGGCAATCTTTGAACTTATCCCGGCAGAAATTACGGAAGTCAAGAAACTGCCCATTTACGAGTAGTTTCCATACCCTTACATAACAATCTATGGGCTGCACGGTAGCAAACAGCTGCCGCACAGCCCATAGATTGTTATTACATTACTTGTCAAACTTCGCGCGAGATGCTTTCTATGCGAAGCGTAAGGGTGCCGGCAGGCACTTTCACCTTTACGGTATCAGCCACTTTCTTATGGAGCAGCGCCTGAGCAATGGGCGACTTGACAGATATTTTTCCCTCACGGAGATTGGCTTCATGAGGACTGACAATTGTATATGCCATTTT
>CAJONT010000298.1 GCA_905235975.1 uncultured Prevotella sp. | reverse complement strand
TGCATTGACCGCACGAGAAAGTCACAGCCGCAGCCAAGCGTCTTGCACATCACGGAGTACACGTCGTTCTCACGGTCTCCGACCATCGTCACACGGACATCCGGGGGCAGCGAGGCAGCCGTCTTCTCCGCAGTTTCCACCCAGCGGTAAGACTCCTTGTCCTCCAGCTTCACCTTGCCGCGACGCTGCTTCTTCATGCGCTCTTCCGACCTGTCACGACTCCAGACCTTCATGTGGCCAAAGCCGACCGGCATGCGGCCTGACGCATCCAGGACCATGCCCGGATGAGCAAAGATACAGTATTTCCCGTGCTCGCTCGTGCCATATCCGAAGTCCTTGTCAGCAAGGGACAGACGGCCCTCGTGGCTGAACACAATCTCTGTCGTGTCCTGCAGGCAGAGCACATGGGAAAGACCTTCACAACCTGCCGAGCAGGCAGTCGACAGGCTGCTGACGATATCATCCATAACGAGTCTGTGGTTGTTGATTAAACGATACGCTGCAATGCGTTCAGTGTGGTTGTCGCAGCAGAAGTTGATCACGCTGGAACTTTTCTCCACCATCCTGTCGCAAAGCCATTCCAGGCGTTTTTCAATTCTCGCATCTTTTCCTACACCTGAGAAGGTGTTTTTTTAACATGTGCAAATATACTAATAATTACCAAATCCTGCAAAAGTTTAGGCGTTTTTTCCTGCGCCAGGGAGAGGCAAAGATGTGTATAAAGAGTAGCTACTTGGAGGGGGATGGGGGGGAGGCTTTATATTTTCACCGTTTTTTTTGTCTGTTCGGAGAAATTGTCTTACCTTTGCAGCAAACAAAGAAAGGGAAGACAGAGATGGACAAGTACATACGATTTGACTGGGCGGCGAAGAGGATGCTTCGAGACAAGGCTAACTTCGGCGTGCTCGAGGGACTTATGACGGTGCTACTCAACGAGAAGGTCACCATCGTGGAACTGCTCGAGAGCGAGGGAAACCAGGAGGCGCAGGACGACAAGTTCAACCGAGTCGATATAAAGGCACGCAACTCCAAAGGCGAGATAATCCTCGTCGAGATACAGCAGACGCGCGAACTCTACTACCTCCAGCGCATTCTCTACGGCGTGTGCAAGACCATCACGGAGCACATGAAGCTGGGCAGCAAGTACGACGACGTGAAGAAGGTGTATTCCATCAGCATTGTGTATTTCGACCTCGGAAAGGGTGCAGACTACCTGTACCACGGCGACACTCAGTTCGTGGGTGTACATACCCACGACCAGCTGGTGATAAGCACCCGCGACAGGGAAGCCATCAGTATGGTGAAGCCCAAGGACATATTCCCCGAGTACTACATCATCCGCGTCAACGAGTTCAACAAGGTAGCCACCACCCCTTTGGAGGAATGGCTCGACTACCTGAAGGACGGCAACATCAAGGACGACACCACGACCCCCGGCCTTCAGGAGGCAAAGGAGAAGTTGCGCTACCTGCAGATGAGCGATGCCGAGCGACGTGCCTACGACCGCCACATAGACAACATCATGGTAGAGAACGACATTCTGGAGACGAAGGTCATCGAGGGCATGGAGCAAGGTCGTAAGCTTGGGCGTGCGGAAGGGCGTGAAGAAGGACGTGCGGAAGGACGTGAAGAAGGACGTACAGAAGGGCGTGCGGAGGGAATCCTTTCCGTAGCTAGGAATATGAAACAGATGGGGATGGCAGCCAAGGACATTATAGCAGTAACCGGCTTGTCGGAAACTGAGATTGAAAATCTCTGACGTAAAACAGAATAAAGACAGAATAAAGTATAGGTTTCTTCATACACGAAACACCTGTGTTTTAACGTATGGAGGAAAGTGTTATTCTGGCAACGAGCTAATTTACTTTGTACTTCAACGGTTGGCTCTGTATTTCTGCGAAGCATGAAAAAATATCGAAAAAACTTTCATGCTTTGGAAATATATTTGTATTTTTGCACTTTGAAACCTAAATCGAAAAGAAACATGTTCAGAAAAGAAATTTATATAGAACGGCGCGAAGAATTGAAAAGGCGCATACAAAGCGGCATCGTGGTGCTGTTCGGCAACAACGATACTCCATGCAACTATCCGGGAAACGCCTACTACCCCTTCCGTCAGGACTCCACCTTCCTGTATTTCTTTGGACAGCAGCGCGACGGACTGGTGGGCATTATCGACATTGACAACAACACTGAGACACTCGTCGGCGACGACATCGACATCGAAGATATTGTGTGGTTCGGTTCGGTTGACTCGGTGAAAGACATGGCCGGGCAGGTGGGCGTGGAACACACAGCACCGACAAGCATCCTGAAGGCGGTTTTCAGCGAAGTCCTCCAAAAGAACCGGCGGATTCATTTCCTCCCCCCCTACCGCCATGACACAATGATTCAGATCAGCGACCTGCTGGGCATTCACCCCTCGCAGCAGAGGAAAGAGGCTTCGGTGGAACTCATCTTGGCTGTGGTGCACATGAGAGAAATCAAGTCGGCACTGGAGATTGCCGAGATTGAGAAGGCCTGTGCTGTGGGTTACGAGATGCACACCACGGCCATGCGGCTGACTCGCCCGGGCGTGACCGAGAAATATATCGGCGGACAGGTGGACGGCATGGCTCACTCTTTGGGCATGCACGAGAGCTTTGCCACTATCTTCACCCAGCACGGCGAAATCATGCACGGCAATCCATCGTTCAGCAAACTGGAGGCAGGCCGGTTGGCACTCTGTGACGCAGGAGCAGAAAATGAGGAGTTCTACTGCTCCGACAATACCCGCACCTATCCCGTCAGCGGAAAGTTCACGCAGCGGCAACTCGAGATATACAGCATCGTAGAGGCCTGTCACGACTATGTGCTCGACGTGGCAAAGCCCGGCATACTATGGTACGACGTGCACATGGAGGTCTGCCGACTGATGACGAGCCGACTGAAGGAAATCGGACTGATGAAGGGCGACGTGGAAGAGGCCGTAGCAGCCGGTGCCCATGCCATGTTCCTGCCCCACGGGCTGGGTCACATGATGGGCATGGACGTGCACGACATGGAAGGACTGGGACAAAACTATGTGGGATTCGACGAAGAGATACAGCCCTCCACCCAGTTCGGCACCAACTGTCTGCGTTGTGGCAAGCGGTTGAAAGAAGGGTTTGTGATGACCGACGAGCCAGGTATCTACTTCATCCCCGCACTCATCGACGACTGGCGCGCCCAGGGACTGCACAAAGATTTCATCAACTATGAGTTGCTGGAAACCTACAAGGACTTCGGCGGCATACGCATCGAAGACGACATCCTGATTACGGCCAGCGGATGCCGCTTCCTTGGAGAGAAGCGCATCCCCTATCACCCCGCAGAGATGGAAGACTTCATGGCCAGATAATATCACCGTTACAGGAAATTCACTAAATTAAAAACAGAAATAAGCAAAAATGAAAAAATTGATGACTTTGACACTTGCAGCCATGATGACTGTCGGTGTGCAGGCAGAAGAGAAAAAAGATTCGGTGAACCCCAACAAACCGGTGTTTACCACCATCAAGGAACTGCCTATCACCAGTGTGAAGAACCAGAACCGGTCAGGCACGTGCTGGGCCTACTCTACCCTCTCCTTCTTCGAGAGCGAAATCCTGAAAAATTCGGGCAAGACCTACAACCT
>CAJONT010000297.1 GCA_905235975.1 uncultured Prevotella sp. | reverse complement strand
TTCCGCGAAGGCATCCTTCCGTTGGCCAAGTACATGTATCCTCTGGCCGAGAAGCGCATCGCCCTCGGACAGTATGAAGACGTGGCCTACTTCACGCCGTTCTACTTGAAGGACTTTGTGGCCAAGGCCCCCAAGAAACTGTTATAACCCCGAATAGAAACATACCACCATAACCCCACATTCAGAAAAAATGGATATTGAAGGACTGGACTACAACACCCAGCGCGAACAACTCATTCTGCCAGAGTATGGCCGTGAGATACAGAATATGGTCGACTATGCCCTGACGCTCCCCACCAAGCAGGAGCGGCAGCTTTGTGCCGAGACCATTATCGGCATCATGGACAGGATGTCGCCCCAAAACCGCGGCAATGCCGACCATGAGCAGAAGCTGTGGGACCACCTCGCCCTGATGAGCAAGATGCAGCTCGATATCGACTGGCCGTTCGACGTGAGCCAGGCTGTCAGCATCGCCAAGAAGCCCGAGGCATTGGCCTACCCCATGAAAGACATCCCTGTGCGCCATTACGGCTATCTGCTCCAAGAGGTGTTTGAGAAACTGAAGACGATGGAACCCGGCCCGGAGCGCGACGAGTTGGTACGCATCACCGCCAACCAGATGAAGCGCAACCTCTACCAGTGGAGCCACGGCTCCGTGGTAGACGAGAAGGTGGCCGACGACCTAGCCCGCTACACCGACGGCGTGATACAGTTAGACCTCTCCACCTTCGAATTTGAGAAGATGAGCGAGCGCGACTTTATGACGGAGAGGCGGAAGAAAAAGAAATAGTTCAGGTATATGCAATCATTCATCATAGAAGGAGGACATCCCCTTCAGGGCGAGATTGAACCCCAGGGTGCCAAGAACGAGGCCCTTGAGGTAATCTGCGCCACGCTGCTCACCGACGAAGAGGTACACATCCACAACATCCCCGAGATTCTGGACGTGAAGAATCTTATTTTGCTGTTGCAAGATATCGGCGTGCAAGTGACGCGTCACGACGGCGGTTCCTACACCTTCCATGCCCACGACCTGAACCTCGACTACCTGCAGAGCGATGAGTTTGTGCGCAAATGCTCCGCCTTGCGGGGCAGCGTGCTCATGATAGGTCCGCTGCTGGCCCGTTTCCACCGCGCCGTGGTGGCCAAGCCGGGCGGCGACAAGATAGGCAGACGCCGTTTGGACACCCACTTCTTAGGTTTCGGCTATCTGGGTGCCACATTCGGGCGCATAGAAGGGCGTGAAGTGTTTCAGCTCAAGGCCGATTCGCTGAAAGGCCGTTTCATGCTGCTCGACGAGGCCTCCGTGACGGGTACTGCCAACATCATCATGGCCTCCGTGCTCGCCGAAGGCACCACCACCATCTACAATGCCGCCTGCGAACCCTACATCCAGCAGTTGTGCCATCTGCTCAACCGCATGGGTGCACAGATAAGCGGCATTGCCTCCAACCTGCTCACCATCGTGGGCGTGGAGCGCCTGCACGGCACCACCCACACCCTGCTGCCCGACATGATAGAGGTAGGCTCCTTCATCGGCATGGCTGCCATGGTGGGACAAGGCATACGCATCAAGAACGTGTCGGTGCGCAATCTGGGCATCATCCCCGATGCCTTCCGGCGTCTCGGTGTGTGCGTGGAAGAACAAGGCGACGACCTGTGGATACCCCACCACGAACACTATGAGGTCGACTCCTTTATCGACGGCACCATCATGACCATATCCGACGCCCCGTGGCCCGGCCTCACCCCCGACTTGCTCTCCGTGCTCCTGGTGGTGGCCACGCAAGCGAAGGGCAGCGTGCTCTTCCACCAGAAGATGTTCGAGAGCCGCCTCTTCTTCACCGACAAGCTCATTGACATGGGTGCCCAAATCATCCTGTGCGACCCCCACCGTGCCGTAGTGGTGGGTCACGACCACCAACGGCGTCTCCGCGCAGGCCGCATGACGAGCCCCGACATCCGCGCCGGTATTGCCCTGCTCATAGCCGCCATGAGTGCCGACGGCACAAGCCGCATTGCCAACATTGCCCAGATAGACCGCGGCTACGAGCATATAGAAGACCGACTCAACCGTCTGGGCGCTTCCATACAACGAGTAGAAGACTAAGCCATGCTCAGCTACGACGATGTGTACGAAATAGGCCAATTAGGCAAGCCCCACGGCGTGAAGGGTGAGATATCCTTCCGTTTCAGCGACGATGTCTTCGACCGCGCCGATGCCGACTACCTCTTCGTAGAGATAGAGGGATTGCTGGTGCCCTTTTTCATAGAAGAATACCGTTTCAAGGGCGACACGCTGGCCCTGATGAAATTCTGCGACATCGACAGTGCTGATGCCGCGAAGGAACTGAACGGCTGCCGCGTGTACTTTGAACGCAGCCTTGTGCCCGACGACGAACCCCTCTCCTGGGCAGAAATCATCGGCTACAGCATCGTCGATGCCGACACCGGCCTTGAAGTAGGCCGTCTGCAGGCGGTCGACGACAGCACGCTCAACCTGCTTTTCGAGGTGGAGTCACCTGATGCGGGACCGCTGCTGCTGCCTGCTGCCGACGACCTGATACAAGAGGTGGACCACGGGAAACGTGAGATAAGGCTCACCATCCCCAACGGGCTGCTTCCCCAAACCGACACAGAAGAATGAAGAAACAACAGATTTGCATCTTAGGCTCCACGGGGTCGATAGGCACCCAGGCACTTGAAGTGATAAGCGAACACGCCGATCGCTACGAGGCCTACTGCCTGACGGCACACAACCGTGTGGATCTGCTTGCCGAACAAGCCCACCGCCACCATCCCGCCGCCGTGGTGATAGCCAATGCGCAGCACTACGACAAACTCAAAGCATTGTGCAGCGACCTGCCCGACACCAAGGTGTATGCAGGTGCCCAGGCACTCGACGAGATTGTGGAAGCCGGTCCCATCGACATGGTGCTCACCGCCATGGTGGGGTTCGCAGGCCTGTCGCCCACCATCCACGCCATCCGCGCCGGAAAGAAAATCTGCCTTGCCAACAAGGAAACCTTGGTGGTGGCAGGCGAACTAATCTGCCGACTGGCTGCCGAGCACCACGCACCCATCCTGCCGGTAGACAGTGAGCACTCCGCCATCTTCCAAAGCCTTGTGGGCGAAGACGATGCCGAGATAGAGAAGATACTGCTCACCGCCAGCGGAGGTCCCTTCCGCAACATGCCCAAGGAGCAACTCGCCACGGTGACGTGCCAGGACGCCTTGCGCCACCCCACATGGGACATGGGTGCCAAGATAACCATCGACAGCGCCACTATGATGAACAAAGGTTTCGAGGTGATAGAGGCCAAGTGGCTCTTCGGCGTGCCCGTGGAACGCATCCAGGTGCTGGTGCACCCGCAGTCGGTGGTACACAGCGCCGTGCAGTTCTGCGACGGCAGCATAAAGGCACAATTGGGTGTGCCCGACATGCGTCTGCCCATCCAATATGCCTTCTCCTTCCCCGAGCGTCTGCCGCTGAGTGGCACCCGTCTCGACCTCTTCAAGCATCCGTTAGAGTTCTTTGAGCCCGACCTGGAGAAATTCCGCTGTCTGGCACTCGCCTTCGAGGCGATAGAACGCGGAGGCAACATGCCTTGCATCGTGAATGCCGCCAACGAGGTGGTGAACCGTGCCTTCCTTGAAGGGCGCTGCACCTTCCCTCAGATGGCGGAGGTGATAGCCCGTACGATGCAGCAGGCCACCTACTCCGACACCCCCGACTACGACGTGTACGTCGACACCGACCGCGAGGCGCGACGCATTGCCGCCGAGCTGTTGAATAATTAATCGTATAAAAATCGTTTCACAATAACATGGAAGTATTTCTGATAAGACTTTTGCAGTTTCTGTTGGCCATCTCGCTGTTGGTGCTCCTTCACGAGCTCGGCCATTTTACTTTTGCCAAGATTTTCAAAGTCCGCGTAAACAAATTCTATCTTTTCTTCAACCCCAAATTCCACATCGTCAGCACCTACGACACCTGGGTGCGCCGCCTGTTCAAGATGAAACCCGAGGTGGTGCCCACCAAAGAGGTAGAAGTGGAGACGAAAAAAGGTGAAGCACCCAAGAAGGTGCTGGAAAAAGAATACGTCGGCACCGAATACGGTCTGGGCTGGCTCCCACTGGGCGGCTACTGCGCCATCGACGGCATGATAGACGAGACCAACCAGCAACTCTCGGAAGAGACCCATCCGTGGGAGTTCCGCACCAAGCCTACGTGGCAGCGCCTGCTCATCATGATAGGCGGCGTACTGGTGAACTTCCTCCTGGCCCTCTTCATCTACTCGATGGTGCTCTACCATTGGGGCGACGACTATATCGAGCCTTCCAACATGACCATGGGTATGAAGTTCAACGACGATGCGAAAGCCCTCGGCTTCAAGGACGGCGACATCCTGCTCAGCGCCGACGGCGAGGCCTTCAAGAAATTCGACATCGACCTGTACCGCACCCTCTCCACAGCCCATGAGGTGGAGATAAAGCGCAACGGACAGACCCAGAAGGTGAATCTGCCCGGCGACATGAATCTGCTGAACATGCTGAAGGCGACACCCACCTTCGTAGCTCCCCTCATACCCGCCGAGATAGATAGTGTGTTGCCCGGCACCCCCGCCGAGAAGGCCGGTATGAAAGCCGGCGACCGCATCCTGTCGATCAACGGCCAGGCCGTGGACTCCTGGAACGAGTTCACTTACGAGATGGGGCGCATCTCCGATGTCTTGGCAGTGAAGACCACCCGTGCCGACAGTCTGCGTGAGCGTCAGGTGCAGGTATCCTTCCTGAGCAAGGAGAAAGGTGAGGCCGACACCGTACGGCTGCAGCTCACGCCCGACCTGAAACTGGGTGTACTGCAAGCCAACCTCTATACGTTCTACAAGGAGACCCACTGCTCGTACGGTTTCTTTGAGAGCTTCCCCGCCGGCATCCAATACGGCCTTGACGTGCTCAGAGGCTATGTGGGCGACATGAAATATGTGTTCACCTCCGAAGGAGCCAAGTCGCTCGGCGGCTTCGGTGCCATAGGCAGTCTGTTCCCGCCCGTGTGGGACTGGATGCTCTTCTGGCGCATGACCGCCTTCCTGAGCATCATCCTGGCCTTTATGAACATCCTGCCCATCCCTGCCCTCGACGGCGGCCATGTGCTCTTCCTGCTCTATGAAATGGTGACAGGCCGCAAGCCCAGCGACAAATTCATGGTGGTGGCAGAATACATCGGTTTCGGCTTTATCCTGCTGCTCATGATTGTGGCCAACCTTAACGACATACTGCGTTGGTTAGGAATGATGTAACAAGAAACAACAGGTAACACAATAGGTAAATATGGCTAACTTAAGATTTCAGGTTGTAGAAGAGGCGTTCAAGAAAAAGCCTCTCGATGTGATTTCACCCACCGAGCGCCCTTCGGAGTACTTCGGCAAGTATGTGTTCACACGCGAGAAGATGTACAAATATCTCTCCCGCGACGTGTACATGAAACTCATCGACGTGATTGACAATGGCACACGCTTAGACCGCGGCATAGCCGATGCGGTGGCACGCGGCATGCGGCAGTGGGCCGAGGAGAATGGCGTGACGCACTACACCCACTGGTTCCAACCACTCACTGAAGGCACTGCCGAGAAACACGATGCCTTCATCGAGCACGACGGCAAGGGCGGCATGATAGAAGAGTTCACCGGCAAACTGCTCGTGCAAC
>CAJONT010000296.1 GCA_905235975.1 uncultured Prevotella sp. | reverse complement strand
GAAGTGGGTAAAAATGGAATCTTCAAAAATAAAGAAAATGCCAAGTATCTGATATCCAGATATTTGGCATTTTTGAATTATTGCTTTCTGTTGTCCTACGCGGACTCGAACCACGACTGAGAGAACCAAAAACTCTAGTGCTAGCCATTACACTATAGGACAATCATACGCTTTAAGCGGTGCAAAGTTAGCGGTTTTTTGCGCGATTACCAAATTTTTTCTTCCTTTTTTCTTGTAGTAACTGCGTTTTCGTATGGTTCTCCTTACCTAAACCAAGGCAGGCAGTCTATTTTACCGTGATGAGATAATAATTCTTCTTGCCGCGCTGCACCAGCAGGTACTTGCCGCTAATCAGGTCGTCGGCCGTGACAGGACGGTCGAAAGCGGTGATTTTCTCTTTGTTTAATGACACGCCGCCACCTTGTACAAGTTTGCGCATCTCGCTCTTGCTGGGGAATATTTTCGACTCCTCACGGGTGAACAGCTCCACAGCGGGTTGTCCGAGAAGCGTGCGGTCAAGGTTGAAGTGGGGCACACCGTCGAAAACGTCGAGGAAAGTCTGTTCGTCGAGACGCTCCAGGCCCTCTTTCGTCGATTTTCCGAACAAGATGCCCGAAGCCTCCTGTGCCATGGTAAGGTCTTCGGCCGAGTGTACCATTACGGTCACTTCTTCGGCGAGTCGCTTCTGCAGGATGCGGCGGCCGGGGTCTACTTGATGCTCGGCGATGAGGCCCTCAATCTCCTCTTTCTCCAAACTGGTGAATATCTTGATGTAGCGCTCGGCATCGGCATCGCTGACATTGAGCCAGAACTGATAGAAGCGGTAGGGCGAAGTGCGTTTGCGGTCGAGCCATACATTGCCGCTTTCTGTCTTGCCGAACTTGTTGCCGTCGCTTTTGGTGATGAGCGGGCAGGTGAGGGCAAACGCCTCAGCCTCGGCACCCAGGGTGCGGCGGATAAGTTCTGTGCCCGTGGTCATGTTGCCCCACTGGTCGTTGCCACCCAACTGCAGTTTGCAGCCTTTGTGCTGATACAGATAGAGGAAGTCGTAGCCTTGAAGCAACTGATAGGTGAATTCGGTGAACGAAAGACCGTCGCGGGCCTCTCCGTTCAGACGCTTCTGTACACTGTCCTTTGCCATCATGTAGTTTACGGTGATGTGTTTGCCCACCTCGCGTGCAAAGTCAAGGAAGGTGAAATCCTTCATCCAGTCGTAGTTGTTCACCATTTCGGCGCTGTTGGCACCCTCTGCCTCAAAGTCAAGGAATTTGGCCACTTGGCGCTTGATGCATTCCTGGTTGTGGTAGAGTGTTTCCTGAGTGAGCAGATTGCGCTCCTGGCTCTTGCCGGAGGGGTCGCCTATCATGCCGGTGGCGCCTCCTATCAGGATGATGGGCTTATGGCCGCACTGCTGCAAGTGGCGCAGCATCATGATGCCGCAGAGGTGACCGATGTGCAGGGAGTCGGCAGTAGGGTCCGTACCCAGATAGGCGGTAGCCATCTCCTTGTTCAGGAATTCTTCTGTGCCTGGCATGATTTGGGCGAGCATGCCGCGCCATCTAAGTTCTTCTACAAAATTTTTCTTCATAGTAGGAATTATTTCGTTTTCAAAATTATCTTTGTCTGTGCGTCATGGTACAGGGTCGTAGCCGCTCCCTCCCCAGGGATGACAGCGAAGCAGTCTCCTGATGGCCAGGTACAAACCCTTCACTGGTCCATGTTTCAAGATTGCCTGCCGGGCATATTCCGAACAGGTGGGGGTGAACCGGCATGAGGGAGGCGTGAGCGGACTGATGCAGCGCTGATAAAAGCGGATGGGAATCAGCAGCAAGAAAACCACAAACCGCGAGATGAGATGTCCTAAGCGATGGAGTGTGTTCATAGGCGCTCTTTCACCCGCTGAAGGATTACCGATATGCGTTGGGCTATCCTGCTGCTCTGCTCGTGATGGTCGGAGAGCCATATAAAGGCCAGCAGCAGTTCCTGCCCGTTGTGCGACTGCATGTGCTCATATAGAATCCCCTTCTGCACACGGTATGCCTCTCTGACCTGCCGCTTCACCCTGTTGCGGTCTACCGCATGTTTGAAGTGGCGCTTGGGCACGCTTACCAGCATGCGCACCGGAGGGGAGTCAGGAGAACATGGCGTGAGGCGGTAAATGGCACGTATGGGATAGACGGTGACCGACTGGCTGCCTCCGCCAAAAAGCGTGTCCACCTGATTGTGGCCCGACAGACGCTCTCTTTTGCAAAGCCTGTGGGATTGCTGGGCCATCACTTATTGATTGGCAGCAAGGTAGGCGCGCAGAGCGGCTGTCATCGACGGGAACTCAGGCGACGGTGCCTCAAGGTCAAGGCGCAGCCCCTGGGTCTGCACTTCCTTGGCTGTGGCAGGGCCAAAGGTGGCTATGCGGATGTCGCCTTGCACGAAGTCGGGGAAATTCTTGGTAAGCGACTTGATACCAGTGGGACTGAAGAAAATCATCATGTCGTAGTCGAATGAGTCAATCTCTTCTTGTGTAAAATCGTTGCTCACCGTACGGTACATCACGCACTCGGTGTGAGAGAGTTTCTTGGCATCGAGCAGAGGAGCCAGCGTGTTGTTGTGTACGTCGCTCACCGGCACGAGATATTTCTCGGTCTTGTGCTTCACCATTGTGGGTACGAGGTCGGCCACATTGCCCGTAGTACCGAAGAACACTTTGCGCTTGCGATACTGCACATATTTCTGAATATAGAGGGCTATCGTCTCGGTCACACAGAAGTATTTCATGTCTTCCGGAATGGTGACACGAAGTTGTTTGGCCAACTGGAAATAATTGTCGATAGCATGGCGCGAGGTGAACACTACGGCTGTATAGTTAAGAAGCCCTATCTTCTGTTGGCGGAAATCCTTTGCCGAAACGCCTTCCACTTTAATAAAAGGACGGAACACCAATTCTATGCCGAACTCGCGTGCAATGTCAAAGTAGGGCGATTTCTCGCTTGTCGGCTTTGGTTGCGAAACAAGGATTTTCTTTATCATAAGTGTATTAAAAATTTATTATCAGATTATCGTGATACAACATGCATAAACCAGCCAGACCAGCCAATGGTAGCATTTCGAGCGCACAAAAGTACAAAATAATTTGCAAAAAATCACCTGCCCTTTTAAAAAAGGTTACAAAACTCTTATAAATGAACAGAAATTCAATCAAAATGTAGACTACAGCGATGTAAATGTAACTTGCTCTCCATGAAAGATGCCCGAAAATGTACAACAGTAAAACGGGGAGCAATGCGATGCCGAATGCACTTGAAAGAAGCAGAACGGCACGAAACCATTGTAAGTTTTTTTTGCGGGTGAAAAAGGCCCAGTTTACGATGCTGTAGAGTAAGGCCCTGACGGCAAACCATACACCAACCATGCACAGGCTCATACCCAGTATGACATGTGGCTGTGTGAAGTGCTGGGCTTGCAGTTCGTGTATGAGTCCGCAGTAGATGGCGATGGCGCATAACACGAGTGTCACAAGGCCCATGAGTCCTTGATACCATATCTCAATGGGTTGTTCTGCCACCTCGGTAGTGCGTGCCTTGGCGGTGTAGAAGAAGGTGTGCAACTGTTTGCTGAGGAAAGTGCGTGAATGCGACATCAACAGCACCATGAGCAGGAATGCGCCAATGAGGATTGAGCCTATGAGAGGGTCGGAGCCGGGATGGTAGGGCAGGGGGTCTGCCATCACCCCTATGGAGGAAACGTGCTTGGAGGGCACCGAGTCGGCTGTAGTGTCGGCCGTCAGCCACTTATGGAAGGCGGAGAGGTCCTTCCATACCTTGGCCGGCACACGGATGGCATCGACACGCTGTCCCGGCAGCCCGAGGGTGTCGGGCTGCTCGCTGTAGTGTATGTCCTGGCCGGGCTTGAAATAAGCCTGCACAGCACTGTCCTGCTGCCATGGCGTTGCGCTGTCGGGCAACTCGGCAAGGACCTGTGCAGTGTTCTTCTTCCAAGGTTGTGCGACTTTCTTAGGACGTGGCGTGGGCGCGGTATGCTGAAGTGTGTCGGCGCTCGCTCTCATTGTGGTTATTTGGTCAGACCAAACTCGCGGCGGATTTCATCCACCATGTCGAGTTTCTCCCAGGTAAACAGTTCCACCTCAATCTCTTTTGTGGGATGGTAATGGCTGGTAAACTTCTTCACTTTCTTCTCGTAGCGGCGGCCCATGTGGCCATAGGCAGCCGTTTCAAGGTAGATGGGCTGACGGAGAAGCAGTTTCTTCTCAATACCTTTGGGGGTGAGGTCGAACATCTCGTTTATCTTGTTGGCTATCTCACCGTCGGTCAGCGCTACATGCTTGCGGCCGTAGGTGTTGACATAGATGTTGACGGGTTTGGCGACACCGATGGCATAGCTCACCTGTACCAGAATCTCGTCGCTCACACCGGCGGCCACAAGGTTCTTTGCCACATAGCGTGCCATATAGGCAGCAGAGCGGTCTACCTTGCTCGAATCCTTGCCAGAGAAGGCTCCGCCTCCGTGCGCACCCTTTCCGCCGTAGGTGTCGACAATGATCTTGCGGCCGGTAAGACCGGTGTCGCCATGGGGGCCTCCAATCACGAACTTGCCCGTGGGATTCACATGGTAGGTGATGTGGTCGTTGAAAAGTGCCCTCACACGACTGTCCTGAATCTGTTCAATTACCCTCGGTATGAGTATATGCTTTACGTCGTCCTTGATTTGAGCCAGCATGGCGTCGTCGTCGTTGAGGAATTGGTCGTGCTGTGTCGACACCACAATTGTGTCGATGCGCAGAGGCACATGGTCGTCGGAATATTCTATCGTCACTTGACTCTTGGCATCAGGACGCAGGTAGGTCATCACACGCCCCTCTTTGCGTATGTCGGCAAGCGTGCTCATAAGCAGGTGGGCCAGGTAGAGAGGCAGGGGCATGTAGCTCTCTGTCTCGTTGGTGGCATAGCCGAACATCATGCCTTGGTCGCCGGCTCCCTGTTGTGCTTCATCCTCGCGGTCCACGCCTTGGTTGATGTCGCCACTCTGTTCGTGGATGGAAGTAAGGATACCGCATGAAGCACCGTCGAACTGGTATTCCGATTTTGTATAGCCAATGTTGTTAATGGTCTTGCGAGCGATGGTCTGCAGGTCGATGTAGGCTTCGGAACGCACTTCGCCCATTATCACCACCTGACCGGTGGTGACAAATGTCTCTATGGCGCAGCGCGCCTTGTCGTCGTAGGCCAGAAATTGGTCGAGCAGGGCATCGCTTATCTGGTCGGCTACTTTATCGGGATGTCCTTCCGATACGGATTCTGATGAAAACAAATAGGCCATGGGTTATCGGTATTTTGTTAGTGATGTTACTATAATGGGGTGCAAAGATAAGCCAATTTAAATGTATAACAAAATAAACAAGTGTAAAAAAACAAAAAAGTGTTGCAGGAAGAGAATTCTGTCCGTTGGTGTTACGTTTCGGTTTGTCTGATGTTGCGCGGGTGGTGGTTCAGTATTTCACGGCGCAGCGTGGACGTGTCGATATGTGTGTAGATTTCGGTGGTGCCTATGCTCTCATGACCCAACATGGCCTGTATGGCACGAAGGTCGGCACCGCCCTCGAGCAATGCGGTGGCGAACGAATGGCGCAAGGTATGCGGACTCACCGTCTTTCGGATGCCTGCCTCAAGGGCCAGCTGCTTCACGATGATGAGTATCATGGTGCGTGTGAGGTGGCTGCCGCGGCGGTTCAGGAATACATAGTCTTCTTCGCCCCGCTGTATGTTCATCTGCCGCCGCACGGCAAACCATAAATCCATTTCCGCCAGGGCGCTTGCCGAAATGGGCACAAGACGTTCCTTGCGCCCTTTGCCTAAGATGCGCAGGTAGCCCTCGGTGGGGTAGATGTCGGAGAGGCGCAGGCCGGTGAGCTCCGAAACACGCAGTCCGCAGCTGAAAAGCACCTCTATGATGGCGCGGTTGCGATGACCCTCCCATTTGCTCAGGTCGACAGCGGCCTCCATGCGGTCTATCTCTTCTGTGCTCAGCACATCGGGCAGATGACGTCCCGTCTGCGGCGACTCAAGCAGTTCGGTGGGATCGTCGGCCACGACGCCCTCCATCTGCAGGAAACGGTAGAAGGAGCGTACACCGCTCAGTATGCGGCACTGGCTTGCGGCACCGATGCCCAGGTCGTGAAGGCTGGCGGCAAAATGCTGCAGATGGGGCAGACGGGCTTCTGTGGCCGTGAGTCCCTCTGCCGCGAGATACGACATAAGTTTCGATACGTCGCTCAGGTAGGCTTCCACCGTGTTGGGACTGAAATTACATTGCAATTTCAGGTAACGTTTGTAGGAAGCCATGATATTTGGCGGGCTTTTCTTGGGAGTGTCCATTTTTTTGCCTAATTTTGTGCCATTGCTTCTCCGCGCTTCACGGCGGGAATGATGCAAATATACGTATTTTTTCGGTTTCAAAACACCTGCGGATGAAAATTCTTATTCTTAACGGCCCCAACTTGAACTTGCTTGGCAAGCGTGAGCCCGGCATCTACGGCCACACCTCGTTCGACGACTTCCTTGGGCATCTTCGGGAGCGCTACCCCGATGTCCAGTTGCACTACTTCCAAAGCAATGTGGAAGGAACGCTCATTGACGAGATGCAGCGTGTGGGCTTCGACTTCGACGGTATCGTGCTCAATGCCGGTGCCTATACCCACACCAGTGTGGCTCTTCACGACTGCATACGTGCCATCCCCTGTCCGGTGATAGAAGTGCATATCTCGAATGTCCACCAGCGCGAGGCGTTCAGGCACCAATCTATGATAAGCAGTGCGTGTAAGGGCGTGATTTGCGGCTTCGGACTCGACTCCTACCGGTTGGCAGTTGAGGCGCTGATAGAGATGAAACAGCACGAGGCATGAGCAACACGATGCCTGGAAAAGACGGGCTCGATGCCTATATCGAGCAGCATTCCGACCCGGAGCCCGACTACCTGTACAGGCTTTGGCGGGCTACCAATGTGCATCTGCTCAACGGACGCATGGCGAGCGGACATCTGCAGGGCAGGCTGCTGCGGATGCTTGTGAGCATGATAAAACCCCGGCGCATTCTGGAGGTAGGCACTTTCAGCGGCTACAGTGCGCTCTGTATGGCCAGTGCATTGCCCGACGACGGCAAACTCTACACCTTTGAAATAAATGATGAGCTTGAGGACTTCACACGACCTTGGATTGAAGGGTCGGAGGATGCCCGCAAAATAGAGTTCATCGTGGGTGATGCCCTGAAGGAGGCTCCCGCATTGGGATTGATGTTCGACATGGTGTTCATCGACGGCGACAAGCGCGCTTATGTGGAGACCTACGAGATGGCGCTGAGCCTGCTCACACCAGGCGGATATATCTTGGTGGACAACACGCTGTGGGACGGACATGTGGTGGACCATGCCTATGACCATGACCATCAGACACAAGGCGTGCGGCGCTTCAACGACCATGTGGCACAAGACACCCGTGTGGAAAAGGTCATACTGCCCATGCGTGACGGACTCACGCTGATACACCTCCCTTCCGGTAAGTGAAGGCGGGAAAGGGGCTTGTGGTAAGCGATTTTCGCACTTTTATGCCCCCGAGGGGTTGTGGTATCCTTTTTTTTCCGTATTTTTGCAACCCATGGCCCGCGAAGGGCAAATAATGTAAATGTAAAACTGAATATGCAAGAAACAAGACAAAACCGGATAGCACGTCTGTTGCAGAAAGAACTGGCGCAGATTTTCCAAGGTCAGACCCGTTCCATGAGAGGTGTAATGGTGAGCGTGACACGCTGCCGCATCTCGCCCGACCTGAGTATCTGCACGGCTTATCTCAGCGTCTTCCCCTCAGAGAAGGGTGAGGAAATTATCCACAACGTGAATGCCAATGAGAAGACCATACGCTATGAGCTGGGCACAAGAGTGAGACACCAGTTGCGTATCATTCCCGAACTTCGGTTCTTCATTGACGACTCGCTCGACTACATCGACCACATCGACGAACTGCTGAAGAAATAGTCACCATACAACGCTGCCACATGAACCTGCCATTCTTTATAGCCCGAAGGTATCTCTTTTCCAAGAAGAGCACGCATGCCATCAACATCATCAGCGGTGTGTCGATGGCGGGCGTGGCTGTGGCTACAATGGCCTTGGTGGTCACCATGAGTGTGTTCAACGGCTTTCACGACCTTGTGGCCTCTTTCTTCACAACCTTCGACCCGCAGCTCAAGGTGGTGCCGCTGAAAGGAAAAACTGCACCCTCCGACGACCCGATACTGGAACGTATGAAACAGATAGACGCTGTGGATGTGGCTACCGAGTGTGTGGAAGACCAGGCTTTGGCCGTGTTTTATGATAGGCAGGCCATGGTGATGGTGAAGGGTGTGGAGGATAATTTCGACCAACTCACGCATATCTCCGAGATTCTGTATCCCGACGGGGTATTCGACCTGCATGCCGCCAATCTGGAATATGGCATCCCCGGTATCCGCCTGGCCCAGAATCTGGGTCTGGGCGCAGAATGGCCCGGCTACCTGCATATCTATGCACCTGAACGTGAGGGACAGTTTGACGTGTCGAACCCCACAGAAGCTTTTCAGTGCGACTCTCTTTTGTCGGCGGGAGAGGTGTTCAATGTGAAACAGTCGAAATATGACCGCGATTATATCATCACTTCGGTTGCTTTCGCCCGAAATCTCTTCGGTCTGCAAGGCAGACTGTCGTCGCTCGAATTCCGTTTGAAGGCTGGTGCCGACCTTGGAGCCGTCAAGAAGGAGATGCGCAGTCTGGCGGGAGACAAATACCAAGTGCTCGACCGTTATGAACAGCAGGCCGACACCTTTAAGATTATGAATATAGAAAAGGTGATTGCCTATCTCTTCCTCACCTTTATCCTCATGGTGGCATGCTTCAATATCATCGGTTCGCTCTCTATGCTCATCATCGACAAGAAAGAGGATGCAACCACACTAAGCAACATGGGTGCTACAAGCAAGCAGATAGCACGCATTTTCCTCTATGAAGGCCGTATGATATCTGCCATAGGCGCGCTGATAGGCATTGCACTCGGGTTGTTGCTTTGCTGGTTGCAGATTACCTTCGGACTGGTGTCGCTTGGCGACAGCAGCGGGTCGTTTGTGGTGGATGCCTATCCCGTGAGTGTGCACTTCACCGACATCGTGCTCATTTTCGTCACGGTGATGGTAGTGGGATGGCTTGCTGTGTGGTATCCGGTACGTTATTTCGGCAAACAATTGGTGTCCGGACAATAACGTGACTCAGACGGAGACATCGGAGGGAGACTCAGCCCAGGTCGATGTGCTCCACGTCCAACTGCTCGTGGATGAAAATCTGGGCGCTCTCCTTGAATTTTTCCGCATTCTCCGTGGTGAGGTAGCGCACACGGCCGCCCTCAGTGCACTTGGCTGCCATCTCAGGATGGCGCTGCAAGTACTCCAGCAGACTGGCCGCTACATACTCGCCCTGAGGTACGATGCGCACACCTGCGGGGATGTACTTCAGTATCTTGGGCAGCAGGATGGGATAATGGGTGCAACCCAAGATGACGGCATCGATGGCAGAATCTTTCCTGAACAACTGGTTCAAGTACTTCTTCACGAAATAGTCGGCTCCCGGTGAGTCGGCCTCGTTGTATTCTACCAAGGGTACCCAGAAAGGACAAGCGACACCTGTGACCTGGATGTCGGGATGGAGCTTGGCTATCTCCATTGTGTAGCTTTCGCTGCGGATGGTGCCCTCTGTGGCCAGGATGCCCACATGGCGACTCTTCGTAAGACTGCCTATTATCTCTGCGGTGGGGCGGATGATGCCCAGCACGCGGCGGTGCGCATCCCATTGGGGGAGGTCGTTTTGTTGTATGGACCTCAGCGCCTTGGCCGAGGCTGTATTGCATCCTAATATAATAAGGTGGCACCCCTCAGAGAACAGACGATGCACCGCCTGGCGGGTAAACTCATACACCACATCGAATGAGCGCGGGCCGTAGGGTGCGCGCGCATTGTCGCCGAGATAAATGAAATCGTGATGAGGAAGGACTTGGCGGATACCATGCAGGATGGTGAGTCCGCCATAGCCAGAGTCGAACACGCCTATGGGGCCGGCAGTCTGTGGAAAGGTTGTCATTTAAGAAGCTCTTTGACGAGTTCGGTCACATTGGTACCCATGAGAGGATTGATGTAGGGCAAGGTGCCTCCGTCGGTGTTGAGCACAAAAGCTAAGCCCTTTTCCTCGCCCACATGTTCCACAGCATCTAAAATCTTCTCGCGGAGAGGACGGAAGGCATCGTCGGTGGCTTGTGCCAAGAGACGCTGTGCCTCGGCCTTGAAGGCGATGTTGCGTGTCATGAGTTCCTGGAGTTCACTTTGGCGTTTCTGCAGGATGACGGGAGCATAATCTTTCTGCCCCTCCAAAAACTCCTCATACTTCTTGTTGAAGTCATCTTCGGCGCGCTTCAGCTCTGCATCATACTGGGTGCGCAGGTCGTTAAGGTTCTGTTCCACCATCGTATATTCGGGCATGGAGTGCAGCACTTCATCATAGCTGAAGTAACCAAAGTTCACCTGAGCTCCTGCCACAAGGGGGAAGAAAAGGCTCAATAGCCAAATGGATAGTCTGCTCATAACTGTGTGAATGCTAAAACCGAGGGAAGGCGAAGATGGTGATGCCTGCCCTCGGTTGTGGTTGGGATATAGTTGGTGTGGGGTGCTTACTTCATCTTGTTGAGCTGCGCCTTCACTTCTGCGGTGACGTCTTTGCTCAATGCCTCGTTGATGTAGAGCACACTGCCCTTTTCCATAATATAGACATAACTGCCGGCTTTGGCCACTTCCTCGATGGCTTTGCGCACCTTGTCGAAGATGGGCTGAAGCTTCTCCTGCTGTACCTTCTGGAAGGCCTGCTGGTTCTGCTGAGCCTGCTGCTGGATACGTCCGTACATCTCGTTCAGACTCTCTTCAGTCTCGCGCTGCTTGGTCTCGTTCATCGTACTCTTGTTCTTGTCGTACTCTTCGGCCAGACGCTGCAATTCGTCCTGCGAGGCTTTCAGCTCGTTCTCATACTGCTTACCCACAGCCTCTATCTCACCGTTGGCACGTGCGAACTCGGGAAGCGACTGGATGATAGACTGGGTGTCGATGTGTCCGAATTTCTGTGCGAACATGGCCATAGGGGCAAACAGCATCAACAAAAGGATAACTTTCTTCATTTTTCTTTCTTGTTTATAAATGTTATGTGTTTGAATTCATTTACCTAATACGGTGCAAACTTACAAAATATTTCCTGAACAGCATAATAAGTGACAGAAAATCGTACTATCAGTGTCCGTAGCCCAGTTTGTCGAGCACTTCATTGCTGATATCTATCTTCGGAGAGCCGTAGATGATATAGCTGTTGCCGGAACGGTCTTCCACCTTGCTATAACCGCGGAGTTCGGCAATGTCGGCCACGGCATTGTAGATTTCTTCCTGAATGGGAGCCATCAGACTCTCACGTTTCTTGAACAGTTCGCCTTCGGGACCGAAATACTTCTTCTTCAAATCGCTGGCTTCCTTCTCCTTGTTCATAATGCTCTCCTGACGGGCTTTTTTCTGCTCTTGGGATAGGAACACCACTTCGTTCTGGTAGTTCTTGTACATCGTGCTGGCCTCGAGCGTCAGTGCTTCCACCTCGGCCTGCCATTTCTTCGACACCTGATTGAGCTGCTCGTTGGCACGTTCGTAGGCAGGGATGTTCTTCAGTATGTAGTCCATGTCTATCAGGGCAAACTTCTGGGCATAGCCGCTCATTGCTGCGGCAATCAGTGCCATTGCAAATATTGTTCTCTTCATAATAGCGAAAGGTTTTGGTTGTTTAAATTTTTCTATAATGACGCTTTGTCAGCTTGTAAGTTTATCCGACTGGCGATTTTTTAATGATTTTTATCTACTGTTAGAATTCCTGACCGAGCACAAAGTGGAACTGTGAGCCACCTTTGGTGCCCCAAACCTTGTCGAAACCATAGGCCCAGTCGATACCCATCAGACCCACCATGGGGAGGAAGATGCGCACACCCACACCCGCCGAACGCTTCATGTCGAAGGGATCGAAGTCGCGTGTGTCGTACCAAGCATTACCTGCCTCAAGGAAACTGAGTCCGTAGATGGTGGTGTTGCCGAGCAGGAAAGGATAGCGGAGCTCAAGGCTGAAGCGGTCGTAGGCATAGCCGGCTGCACCCTGAGGCGTGAGCGAACCGTTCTCATAACCGCGCAGACCGATGGTTTCTTCTGCATAGCCGTAGCTATAGCCGCTCATACCGTCACCACCCACATAGTAGGTCTCGAAGGGTGATTTCTTGTAGCGGTTGTAACTGCCCAGAATACCGAGTTCGACGCGTGTCATGAGCACGAAGCATTTGTTGGCATTGGAGAGTGCCGTGTAGGTCTTGGCCTTGAACTTCCATTTGTGGTATTCCACCCAGCGGTATTTATCCTGCTGCTCATCGACGTAGGTGGCCGACTGGCGGTCGGTGGCGAGATGCTCGTAGTCCTTGCCGTCCCATTTCGACCAAGGCGGGGTGATGGTGACCGATGCGGTGAACTCGGAACCGCGGCGGGGGAAGAGTTGGTTGTCGGTCGAGGTGCGGTTCAGGGCCACACTCAGGTTCAGGTTGTTGGAGTTACCGTTGGTGATAAGGAAGTACTGCCAGTTCTTCAGCATATAGCGTGTGTAGGCCAGTGACAGCGAAAGGGTGAAGAAATCGTCGGGCCAACGCAGACGTTTACCCCAGCCAATAGAAGCACCAAAGAGCTGCACATACTTGTCGGGGTCGTAATAACTCTCGTAGTTGTTGTAATAGCCGTAGTTGCCCATGCCGTACGCATACTGGTTGTAGTAGTTGTACATGTAGGCGCTGTTGTAGTAGTTGCTCGACACGTCGGTCTGCTTGGAGAAGTAGGCTCCCACGCTGAACTGGATGGGGCGTTTGCCGCCGAACCAGGCTGTGGAATAGGAAACGTTGTACGACTGATAGTAGGTACCGTTGGTCTGCACACCTACAGAGAGCACCTCGCCGTCGCCGATGGGCAGGATGCCGCGGTGTTCCTTGTTCTTGTTGAACAGGTTGCGCATGGAGAAGTTGTTCAGCTTCAGTCCTACGCGGCCTATCACACCTGTCTGTCCCCAACCTAATGAAAGTTCTATCTGGTCGTTCGATTTCGATTCCAGTTCCCAGTTGATGTCCACCGTGCCGTCCTCATAGTTGGGCTTTACATCGGGATTCACCTTCTCCGGGTCGAAGTGTCCCATCGAAGCGAGTTCGCGTGCGGAACGCTGCAGCGCTTCTTTTGAGAAGAGGTCGCCGGGCTTGGTGCGCAGTTCACGGCGAACCACGTTCTCGTAGAGGCGCTCGTTGCCGTTGATGCGAACCCGGTTGATGTGTGCCTGAATACCCTCGGAGATACGCATCTCAAGGTCGATGGAGTCGCCCACGATGTTCACCTCAGTGGGTTCCAGCCTGTAGAAGAGGTAGCCGGTGTTCCAGTATTTGTTGCCTACCGCATCGTCGTCCTCGCTCAATCGTTTGTTCATGAGTTTCTGGTTGTACACGTCACCTTTCTTCATACCCAGCACACCGCTCAGGTAGTCGGTGGGATAGACGGTGTTGCCCACCCAGCTGATGTCGCGGATGTAGTATTTCTGTCCTTCGTCCACCTTTACATACACGTTCACGTGTTTCTCGTCATAGTTCCACACGCTGTCGGTGATGACGGCGGCATCGCGGAATCCATACTCGTTGTATTTGTCTATCAGGTTCTTCTTGTCGGTCTCCCAACGTTCCGGTGTGAATTTCTTGGCTTTCAGGAAGGTGGAGAGCTTGTTGGCTTCATGTGTCTTGGAGAAAGCGCCCTTGGTGAACAGTTTGCCTTTGATTTTCTTGTCGGAAAGTTGTTCATTGCCTTCGATGATGATTTGGTGCACGCGCATTTTCTCTTTCTTGTCCACCTCCACATCGAGTATCACCTGATTCTTGTTGGCCACGTCGTCTCGCTGAACGATGTTGATTTCAGCGTTCTTGTAGCCTTTGTCGTCAAAATATTTCTTTGCTAAGTATTTGGCACGGTCAATGATGTTGGGCGTTATCTGGCCGCCCTTGATAATGCCCAATTTGGCCTCCATGTCCTCGCGTTCCGACTTCTTGAGACCAATGTAGTTGATGGTGGAGATACGCGGACGCGCCGTGAGGTAGATATGCAGGTAAGCCTGTGTGCCTACGATGGAGTCGGCCACAATCGACACCGAGGAGAAGAGGCCGTGTCGCCAGTAGCGCTTCACGGCTTCGGTCACTTCAGTGCCGGGCAGTTGGATTTGTTGTCCTTCCTTGAGGCCGGAGATGCCAATGAGCACGAAATCTTCATAGCCCTCCACGCCGGAAACGGCAATACCGCCGATGGTACAGTCGCGCGGCGTGCTCGCGTAGGATATTTCGGGGTTGACGATTTTTTCCTGGGCATGGCCTGTCAGACAGGATGCCAGCAGGGTCAGCAGGGTCAGGATTTTACCTGTTCTTTTCATTCTATGTCGTAGTTTATTGGTCAGATGTTTGGGGCTCGCTCTCTTCTATTTGTGCGCCTGTCTTTCCATACCGGCGCTGTCGCCCTTGGTAGTGTCGTATGGCTTCATGCAGACATGCTTCGTCGAAGTCGGGCCAGTAGGTATCGCAGAAGTACAGTTCCGAATAGGCTATCTGCCACAGCAGGTAGTTGGAAATGCGCACTTCGCCGCCTGTGCGTATCAGCAGGTCGGGGTCGGGCATGAAATTAGTCTGCAGATGTTGTGAGATGAGTTCCTCGTTGATGTCTTCGGGCTTTATCTTGCCGTCGCGCACCTCGAGGGCTATTTCGCGGGTGGCCTCAGTAAGTTCCCATTTCGATGAGTAGCTGAGGGCTACTACCATGGTCATGGTGTCGTTGCCGGCGGTATGGTCCATGGTGGCCTGCAACTTGTCTTGCACATCTTGTGGCAGGCGTGCAATGTCGCCTATCACGCGGAACCGTACATTGTTCTTCATGAAGATTTCATCCTCGAGCGAGGTGAGCACAAGCCCCATCAGGGCGGAAACCTCTTCTATAGGCCTGTTCCAGTTCTCGGTAGAGAAGGTGTAGAGGGTGAGATAGTCCACCCCTAACCGGGTGCACTCTGAAGTGATGCGGCGTACGGCATCGACCCCGGCCTGATGGCCGTAGCTGCGCGGCATGTTGCGTTGCTTGGCCCAGCGTCCGTTGCCGTCCATGATAATAGCGATATGCCTTGGTATACGGTTCGTGTCTAAGTTATTCATCTGCATTGTGACATGTTCTGCATTTTGCCATGAAACTGTAGGTGAGGGTCGCCCTCAGTGCCGAGTAGCAGTCGGTGTTTTTGAAGAGGCCGCTGCTCTTGATGAGATAAGGGTCTGCACTGCCGTCGAGCTCATCGCTCAAGGAGAAGTGTATGCCCCATTCCACACCCAGGTTCAGGCGGTCGCCGATTTTGTATTTCACGCCCACTCCCACCGGCATGTTCGCTGTGACTGTGTTGTCATCGTCGGTCTTGGCATAGGTCATGCCCAAGCCGATGAAGATGAAGGGGGTGAAGCGTTGTGCGCCCCTGTAGTCGCGGCCGGTGCCATAGGGCCAGAAGTTATACTCAAATGTCAGGTTGCCGTCTATCACGGTACTGTTGAATTCGTATGGCGTGATGTCGGTACCGGGGTAATAGGTGTCGGTGTCTTTCGACGACCCTTTCAACTTGCCGGCTCCTATGCCGAAGCGGATGCCCGTATAGGGATTGAAGAGCCTGCGCACCAGTATGGTGCCCATGGGTTGAGGAGAGTGGAACAGGTTGCCGTTGTAGTCGCCCTCGTAGGTCATCAGTCCCACACCGCCGCCTATCTCAGCCCTGTATTCCACATCGCCCTGTGCCATGGCTTGTGCTGTGGCAATGGAGAGTAGCAGGAGGAGAAGGGCATGTCTCATTGGGCGGCTGGTTGACGGATACTTATTCGGTTATCCACATGGAACTCTCATCGAGGCTGTTGAAGGTCATCTTGCCGCACCACACCTGACCGCTGCCGCCGCATATCAGCCACAGTCTGTCATTCTCGTCGGTGGTCAGGGCGAACGAAGCGCTGTCGCAGGAGAATCCTGTGGGCAGTTGGTATGTCGAATTGACCGACCAGTAGAGGCCGCTGTTCTTGCTGAAGTAGAAATGCTGGAAGTCGGCCTCGGTGCGCGGTCCCATGCCCTTGCCTCCAAGGGCAACGAGCCCTTTGTTGTTGGCTGTGACGCTGAGGTTGGACAGACGTGGCAGCTCGTAGTTGGGGAAGTTGCTGGCATCGGCATACATCCAGGTGTTGGTGAGGGCAGAGGGGTTCTCCTCCGACACTTTGCTCCATACCATGGCGTGTGTCTCGTCGGGATACAGTTCCTCGCTCCTGTTGCCTGTTATCACCACCATCTCTACATCGGGATTGGTGGTGGATGGTACCGTGCTGACCGATATGTCGCGGGTGGGCAACTGTTGCCAACTGGTTTCAGTGGCTTCTTCTGTCCATGTCACACCATTGTCGTAGGAGGCCACGAGGTGACCCTCGGCATCGGTGCCGTAGAGGGCGTAGGTGCTGCCGCCAAGCAGACGGCTGAGCGCGGGTTCAGATACGACTTGCCAATTGCTGCCGTTCTGGGTGCGCAGGAGCTTGCCCCGGGTGTAGAGGTAGAGGTTGTTGCCGCTCTTCGCCGTATTTTGGTAGTCGTCGGCTGGAACGACCATGTTGAAGTCGGGTGTCAGCTGACGCCAGGATGTGTCTTCTTCATCGGCAGCGAATAGGATGGTGGCACCGCCAATAGAGGCAAATGTGTAGATTCGGCCGCCGAGAGCATAGGCTTTCATGCCCTGTGAGTTGCTGAAGGGAGCAAAGGTCTCTTTTGAAGTCCATACGAACATGTCGCTTTCTTCCTGATGCACGCTCAGACGTACGGTGTAATCGGTATGCACGCTCATGTTGTTGCCTACATAAGAATAGACCGTGAGGATGCGGGGCACGGTGAAGTCGATAGAGTCGGTGGTGCTGTAGTAGTTCAGCGTATCGCTGTCGATGTTCTTTATCAGCACGCCGCCGCCGTTCTTGGTGCCGATTGTGACCTGCACGCGGGATAGGTCGGTGCCTTTGGGCAGTGAGTCGGCATTGTAGATCACACGGTTCACTTGATCGATGTAGCATTTGTAGGTGCTGCCAGCTACGGTAGAGGTGTAGGTGCTGTCTTCACCGCTCGTCGTCTTGGTGGTCATGGTACGATTCAGTGTGCCGAGTACGAACGAGGTGATGGCGGTGTCGCCATAATAAGTTACCTCTTCATCGTCATTGCCCAGACAGGAGCTGAGCAGTAGGGCAAGTGCGGAAAACAGCACGATACTTATCTGAAATTTCTTCATTGATTGCAATAAGTTTACTCATGT
>CAJONT010000295.1 GCA_905235975.1 uncultured Prevotella sp. | reverse complement strand
TACGTTGAGCCACCCACGCCCTGAAAGGGCAAAAGCATTGGTTAATAGTGCTTTTGCCCTTTCAGGGCGTATTTTCATCCATCCAAAAACCCAGAGCGATGCCCTGGGCTGACAGTTTACTGGCATTTCAGGCCGTTTTTATAGCGAATATCAAAACTTGAATAATTAATAGAACCCACCTTAATTTTTTGTGAGCCACAAATAAACGAGTCGGTCATAATCCAATATGGCCGACTCGTTTGAGATTGTATCCTGAATCTATTCCTGTCTTGGCAGAATGTCCTTATTCTGTTTTGATTTGAATCTTGGTGATGGTGATGTCGCCGCCAATGATGAGAGCGGTTTCCGTGCCGTTCATCGTGGCAGCCATTCCCTCCGAAATCTCGAATTCCAAGAAATCCTCACCAGCGGATAGCACGATGTTGTTGATGCTTTCACCGCCATCGCGGATGTAAGGCGCTCCCCACCAACCATCGCACAGACAGAATGTCTGAGGGGCATCGTGGTGGGCGAAGGTGAACTTGATAATCTGACCGGCCTCTGGAGTTACGGCCGACAAGTCGAGTTCGGATGCTGGGAGATACCACCACCAGCCTGTGGTGTATTCACCCGACCAAAGAGTGGGATACTCGCGGAACAGCTCTATCTTCTTCAGGGTGTAGTTGCCGCCACCGATAATGATGCCGCTACCGCCTTTCAGTGTCTCTGCCATACCCTGAGAAATGGGGAATTCAAGCTCGGTGACACCTGCAGAAACCCACACATTGTTGTTGCCTTGGCCGTCCACATCGGGCGCACCCCAGTTGCCGTCGCATATACATACGCTGGCACCGTCGGGATTGTCGAAGGTAAGACGCATCATCATTCCTTCATGTATCTGAATGCCTTCAAGATTCAGCTGGTCGGATGTCAGATATTGCCAGTTGGCCCAATCGTATATATATACTTCATCTTGCCATATCGGCACATACCTCTCACCTCCGGTTTCTTCGTTGCCTCCTGATACCTCGTCCGACAGCGTTACCTCGGGCAGCGTGTACTTCTTGCCGCTGCAGTCTTCAATGACAACCTGCGCTGGGCCGGCTTTTATGCCCATTGGCGAATAGATGTAGAGCGAACCCGTTGCCTTGCGCTTAAAATCGGTGGCTTCTACAACTACGTCGGTGCCGTCTTCACCGGGGAAATATGCTTTCGTGATGAACTCAAGGTCGGTGCCGTACACCTCTACACACTCGTTGATTTTTATTTCCTGATCAAGGGGGGCCACGCGCACGGGCGCGGGCTTGCCCACGGTCAGGGCCATGGGGGCTTCTGCCGATTCACCGTCGGCTTCAACGGTGATGATACCGCCTTCTGCTGCAATGCCGGAGGGAGTCCTTACTGTGATATATCCGTTGCCCACTTTGCTAATGTCGCCCACAGCCACATTGCCGGGGAATACCACTGAAGTGACTTTGTCAAGACCCGTTCCTGTGAGGGTGACAACCTGGCCTTCCATCACTTTTGTGGGCAGAACAGACTTCACCTCAAGCTGGTGGATTGCATCGGCCGCATCGTCATCGCTGCACGAGGTCACTGCCATAAGGGTCAGCAATGCAAGGCCTGTAATAAGTTTTTTCATCATCTTTTTGTTTGAAATGTGATTGAATGTGTTTTACCAATTGGGGTTCTGCTTCAGATTGCGGTTCTTCTGAATCTCTGACTGCGGAATGGGGTAGAGGTAGTACTTCTCGTCCCACTGACGCGTCTTCGTAACCCTATTCAGAAGCAGGTGCCCGTTCGCATCCTGAGTGAATTCTGCCACCTCTACATTCTTGAAGCAATCGCCTCCTTTCTTCCAACGGCGTACATCCCAAAAGCGATGGCCTTCGAAGGCAAGTTCCACCATGCGCTCGCGCATGTAACGCTCCTCGAAGCCTTCGTTGCCTTGAAATTCCGGCATCATGATGTCCGGGCGGTTGCGCAGCACGTTGACGGCTTCGTTTGCCGACATGCCGTAGGCTCCTTTCTCATCGGCATCGCCGTAGTAGTGGTACATGGCCTCGGCATAGTTGAGGTAGAATTCGGCCAGACGCATCACAATCCAGTTGTGGCGGGTCGAGGTCTGGTTGTTGGCGGTGGTGATGCAGTTGCCGTCAACAAACTTCTTCAGGTAGTAGCCCGTAGGGGTCGCACCGTATTTGGGCGCTCCGTTGAAACCATTCTGATAGGTCTCAATGGCTATCTGCTGTACCGTATTCGTCGGCCAGAGGTCGCCGTTCTTCACCACGGTGAGTTCGAAACGCGGATCAAGTCCTTCGTAGGGGTTCTCGGCTGTCACATCCACGCGGCCCGGGTGTTTCTCTTTGAAGGTCTTGCCGTCGGCCTGATATTCGTATGCGTCCACAAGTGCCTGCGTGGGACAGTTGCCCGAGTTGCCGTTCTCCACACCCACAGGGTAATTGTACTGTTCGAAGGTGTTGCTTGCCTCTGTGCCGAGCACGAAGATGAATTCGGGATTGGTGAAGGTGTCGTGACCCCATAGGCCGGCATAGCTGCTGAGCTTGTAGCCCCAGAGCTGGGCATTGTCGATGATTACCTTGCTGGCAGCGGCAGCCTGTTTCCAAAGCTCCTTGTTGCCGCTTGTGTTAAACAAGGGTGATGCCTGATATAGAAGCACGCGGGCCTTCAAGGCAAGTGCTGCACCGCGGGTGGCACGGCCAATCTCCTGACCGGGTATGTCATTGTAAGTGATAGGCAGATATTCGGCCACGGCATCCAATTCATCGACGATGAACTTGAACACATCGGCGGCAGGACTACGTTCCACACTGTTGGCCTGCTCATTGGTGAGCGTGGTGGTCACCAAGGGCACATCGCCGTAAGCGCGCACCAACTCGAAGTAGAAATAGGCGCGCAGAAAGCGCAACTCGTAGGGGAACAGCTCAAACTGCTGCACCATGTTCTGGTAGTCGGGGTCGTATTCATAATCCGAGAGGTCTATCTTGTGGATGCGCTCAAGATACATGTGTATCTGAGTGATGGCACGGTACGACCTGTCCCATGTGTCGGGGAAGGGATTGGAGGGGTTCCAACCGCCATTGTAATAATTGTGTATGGGCGAATAGGAGAGCGAAAACTCTGCTTCGTCGGTGGCACTGGCTATCATGGCTCCCATACCGTAGAGATTGTCCTTGAATTCACTCGGCATTTGGGCGTAGACGTCGTAGACCAACGCCTTCACTCCGTTGATGGGGCTGTTGTAGGTCCACTCTTCATCACGGCTCGATGCTTCGTTGTAATCCAAGTCGGCGCAGCCGGCCAGGATGACGGTAGCCATACCTAAAATAGCATATTTTATCTTGTTCATATATTCTTAAATTAGAAAGTTAATGTGAAACCTATGTTGACACCCTTGAACATGGGATATGCCGTTGTAAACACCTCTGCATCCATAGCGTCGACATTGTCGAAGGATAGAAGGTTCTCACCCTGAACAAACACCTTGACTTCTGAGAGTGAGAATCTCGTCAGTAGCGCGGCAGGTACTTTGTAGTATACCTCGATGTTACGCATCTTCATAAAGTGGACGGACTTGGTAAATATGTCGTTTGGTTGGTTGTTGTTGCTGTTGTTCTGTGTGGTCAGACGAGGGAACTTGGCGTTTTCACCTGCCACGTCCCAACAGTGGTTGTAGTAGTCCATAGAGAGGTTGCCGTTGTTGGACATGCCGCCCCATATCGCCGACGGAAGGGTCTTCATGTAGTTGCCTGTTCCCTGGAACCAGGCGTTCACACCTAAGCCTTTGTACTCCACACCGACATTGAAGGCGTAGTTCAGCTCCGGTATGCCGGTACCGCCGTCAAGGCTGGTCATATCGAACGCATTGATTACCTCGTCGCCGTTCAGGTCTTTGTATTTGATGTCGCCTGGCGACACCATAGAGTATTCCTGACGGTAGCTGGCATCGATGTCGGCCTGATCCTTGAAGAAACCTGCCGATTTCAGACCCCATGCTTCGTTCACACGATGGCCCACAGGGTCGAGTAGCGGATAGGTGGGTGTTCCGATATATTGGGTCACTTCATTGCGTGCCCACGACAAGTTGGCTCCTACATTCAGATTGAGGTCGGGAAGAATTTGCTTCACATACTTGCCGCTTACCTCGAAACCGTAACTTTTCACCTTGCCCACATCGTTGTACGACGACTGTATGCCCACTACCGACGAGTTCTCGTTGCTTGCGGAGAGCATGATATGGCTCCGGAGTTGGTAGAAGGCATCTACCGTGAGGTCAAGCGAGTTGGCTAAACGGAGATCGGTGCCGAGATTGAAACTCGTAGCTTTCTCCTGGGAGAAATCTGTCGTGGGGAACGAACCGAGCGATGCACCCCAGGTGGAATTGTAGTTGTTCCCGATAATCACATAACCGTGCGTGGCATCCCATGTGGGAAGCCACATGCCGTAGGTGGGCATGTAGTCGGTGTGCTGTATGCCTGCCGAGGCGCGCAGCTTGCCGTAGTTGAGCACTCCTTCGTCGGCATTGGCGTATATCCAGCCGAGCGACAGGGTGGGGGAGAATGCCCACTTGGAAGGATAGGTGCGGTTGGAGCCGTTGCCGGCAAGTACCAGGTCGGCCATGTACTTGTTCTGCAAATCGTAGTGGAAGGCTCCCATCACGTTCTGACGGTAGAAGGTGTTGCCACGGCCGTCGGTGCTGCTGCCGCTGTTGGTGTAGACGACAGATGCACTGAAGTGGTCGTCGCCCAGCAACGAACGCTTGTAGTTGAGGCCTATGTTCGACTTGGCTTTCCACCACTGACCGGCATTCCAGTTGCTGAAGGTGAGGTCGGTCTCCTTGTTGCCGAAGGTGGTAAGCGATACGTTGCTCAGGTCGCCGATGGCGCCGGTGTAACGCTCGTAGCCATACTCATGGGCCTTGTGCATGTTTTCTGCATAAATCGACGAGTTGGCGTAGCCGGCGCTCACAAACAGCGTCAGGCCGTTCAGCAGGAAGTCGAGATGTTGGGTCAGTTTGGCATCTACCCACAACTGGCGGCTATGGGTCTTATAGAAGCCCGACTCCTGAATCTTGGCTATGGGG
>CAJONT010000294.1 GCA_905235975.1 uncultured Prevotella sp. | reverse complement strand
GTGATGCGCTTGTCGAACATATTGCAATAGCCCATGAGCGTAAAGTTATATACGCCATCGAAGAAACTGCTCTTCTGTATCCGGTTCTGCCTCTCTATGGCGACATTGAAGTTGTGGCTTTTCTCCGGTTCGAGATCAGGATACCCGATAATCATATACCCCATGTTGCCCATGTCGAAGTGCATGAACATCTCCTTGAGCGTGGGAGCGCGGAACCCGCTGGCATAGTTGGCACGCAGGGTGAGCCAAGGGAACTTGTAGACCACAGCGAGGCGCTCTGTAAGGGCTTTATTGTCGGATGCGGAGAAGTAGTCGTAGCGCACGCTGCCCACGACGTTCAGCTGCGGTGTGATGTACCAGTCGAACTGTGCATAGCCGTCGATGTTGTCTTGCGAGTGGTTTGTGTCCTCTATGAACTGATAAGTGCTGAGATAGTCGTGCATGTAGTCGGCCCCGATGATAAGATTGTTCTTGCCAAAGGAGCGGCTGAAGAGCGCATGGCCTACATGCTGCCTGTTGCTGTAGTCGTGGTCGTGGGTGCGCGTGCCGTCGGGCATGAAGTTGGCTTTGTCGTACTGGTCGTAGGCGTACGACAGTTCGAGTTGCCGGCCGTTTTGCCAGTCATATTTTCCCTTCAGTCCTGCGCTATAGGCATGGAAATGATAGTCGTAAGTGTCGCGTTCGCTGGTGCGGAAGAAATAGCCGCCCCTCCCTGTCAGTGTCAGTTTGTCGGTAGCCCGCCATATCAGCCGTTCCTTCACATTGTAAGTCTTCTGTCCGAAGAGGCGGCTGATGTTGGAGTCGTCTGTCAGCACCGACTCGTCGTAAGGCAGGCCCTGGGCTTTTTTCATCAGTTCGCGTGCTATCTCCTCGGGAGAGTGCGCCTTAGGCAGATCGATGGGGTCGATCACCGTATGCTGGAAGCTCGTCTGTGAGTTCCACTTCTTCGTATTGAAAGAGAAGCTGGCGCCGTTGCGCCATTCATTTCCGAAGGAGTTGAAGCGCGAATTCGCGTTTGCCGTCCAGGGTTCCCTGCTCTCCCTGCTGATGATGTTGACCACCCCACCCACGGCATTTGAGCCGTAGAGAGCCGACGAGGCGCCTTTCACAATCTCAATGCGCCCCACATTGTCGAGGTTCAACCTGTTGTAATCCACGTTGTCCATCGTCTCGCCCGCCATGCGTTCCCCATCCACGAGGAACAAGACGGCATTTCCGCCGAAGCCGCTCATGTTGAGCGATGTCTCCTGTGTCATGGCGAAGCCGAACTCCAATCCCGGCATTTCCTGTGTGAGCAGGTCTTGGATGTTGGTTGCATCGGTGATTTTGATGTCGTGTTGGGTGATGAGCCTTGTGACGACGGGTGCGTCTTTCAGTGTCTTGGGCGTATGTGATGCCGTCACCACGACCGGATTGAGTATGACAGAGTCGCGGAATTCGTTCTGCGCATAAAGCAGGCTGGCTGGCATGACCCATGCCATGCCAGCCAGGATACAAACCGCAGCACGGTGAATGTAGAATGTCAGATTTCTCACATTTGGCATATAGAAGGATTGCCGGTGAAGGTGGTTTCCATCAAGAACGGCATTGAGCCGTACTTCAACGAGAATGTCACCACAACGGTCTTTTCACTGAACATCACCACGACATTGTACAAGTTGATTGTTTTCTCCTGACCTTGTGCATTTGTCACCATACCCTCGTATTTTTCGAGTTTGCCTGTGATGGTGTTGCCTGACTTTGTCAGCTTGATGTTCTTCACTTCAATTGGCGGTACTGTCATGGCACCGCCTCCTGATGATGGGATGGTCATATCGACAGAAGAGTCGGAAGACTTGACAAACTTATAGGTTGCCGTGCCATTAGAACTTTCATCTTCACCCACCATGATGACCTCATTTCCGATATATGAACCCGCTACCTGATCGGCGAGTGCCAATTCCGGCTCATCGTCGTCGTCGCTGCCGCATGAACTTACTCCCATCATGATGGCCAATGCGGCAACCATCAGTGTCATAAACTTTTTGATTTCCATAATGTATGCGTGTTAGTGTTATTTTTCCGTACTCAATTGGTTGGTGTTGTAGTCATACTCTGACCCGTAGGCGCTGTGGGGGATGCTGAATATGGCAATCATGAACAGCACCGCCAGACACGTCACCCACTTGTTGTATTTCCATTTCAGCGTGGCAAGCGCCACCGCGAAGACCAGGAACGACAGGAGCGTCTTGTTGTCGGTGAGGTCGGTGCCGAAGGGGAAGCCCGTCCACCACGGCCCGAAAGCCGCATGTTGCACCAGCGGTCCGAAGATGAAGCCGCCGACAAAGAGCGTTGCCACGGTAATCTTGAGCCACTTGCTGTATCGCTTGTTCGTGACGGCCAGCATGAGGGTATATACAGCGAAGAGCATGGCCGCAAACATCAGCAGGATGTGTGGTATCAGGATGCCCGCCGGCACATCATTGCGGAAACGAATCACCACGGGTTCGTTGGCAAGATAGTCTTTTCCGCCGACCGTGATGTAATACTGCAGTTTGCCGCCGACAGGCTGTACGGGCAAGGCAGCCTGCAGTTCGCCCTCGTTCATGGAGAAATCGGTTGTGGTGTATTCGTCGGAGGTGGGATAACAGCGGTAATGCAGTTGAGCCTTTGTCTCCTGCGGGACGGCTTTCAGCTTCACTGCCTCGTCGTGCCGCACGCCGCTCCTGGGCAGCTTTACCTTGAAAATTTCACCATTCAGTTCCACCGCGACCTGCTTGGGATAAGTGGGGCCTGTCATGCGCTGATAGATGCAGAGCGCCAGGGTGATGACGATGGCGAGAAGCCAATACAAGAATTTCTTCATCTTACTGGGGGGTTAAATGAACTTGGAATGTGATTATCTCTTCGTCGCGGAGCACCTTCACGGGAATGGTGGTGCCGGGCGTGAGTTCCGACAGTCGCTCCATGTATTCGTTGATGTCTTTGACGGGCTTGCCGTCGATCTCCTGAATGATGTCGCCGCTGCGGATGCCAGCGTTGTGGGCAGGTTTTCCAGCCACCACGATGTCGGCACGGAGCCCCGGCGTGGTGTTTGCCCCCATGACATCCGGCATGAGGCCCAACGTGACCTTAAATTTGGCATGCTTCATGGTCTGCGTGCTGGGCACGTTGATGTAATCGGGAGTCTCGGGCAGGGCCGACAGTCGGGCTATCAGTTCTTGCGAGAACTCCAATGTCTGCTGCATGCCGTCGTAATTCAGTGTGGCAGGCACATCGGCAGGGGTGTGATACTCCATGTGACCGCCTGTGGTGAGAAAGAGCACGGGGATCTCTGCCGCCACAAACGACGCCTGGTCGCTCGGTCCGTAGCCGTCGGGGACACAACTGACGTGCACCCCCGTCTGTGCTGCCACAGCCTCCACTATATCCTTGAACTTGCTGCTCGTTCCTGTGCCCGACACGCTCAGGGAATGGTTGCGCATGCGCCCCACCATGTCGAGATTCACCATAGCCACAATCCCTCCCCTATCGGCGGGCAGGTTGACGCGCCTGTCGTCGCCGTGTCTCATCCAGTCGAGGAAGGACTTGGAGCCTACCAGCCCTTGCTCCTCAGCGCCGAAGAAAGCGAAGATGATGCTTCGCGGCGAACCGTTCTTCTTGAAATATTTAGCCAACTGCAGCACCACGGCGTCGCCGCTGGCATTGTCGTCGGCACCGGGATGCACGCCTAAGGTGTCGGGACGGCGCGAGCCAGAGCCTTCGCCCCCCATTCCCAAATGGTCGTAATGGGAGCCCACCACGATAAATTCGTTTTTCAGGTTCTTGTCGTTGCCCGGCAGTACGGCGAAGATGTTGTGTGTGGTTCTCTTCACATCTTTCCCGAAGGTGAAGTCATGGTAGAACGCACTTTTTTTCTTGCCCTTTACCACAGGCTTGAGTTTCAGGCCGCGCAGATAGTGGACAATGTATTCGGAGGCGAGGGTGTCGCCCGCAGTGCCCGGGAATCTGCCACCCAGTTTCTGCGAGGCAAGGTATTCCACCGTCTGCTTCATGTCGTCCTGTCTTTGGCCGTATGTCTGCAAGGCGACAGCGAAAGCCAATGGCAACAAAAAGATTATTCTCCTCATTTTCTACGTCACATCATTTTTTCGGGGGCAAAGATACGATGATTTTTTCAATCTCAAAATCCTAATTTATGATGATTTTGGGGGGAGGTCTTGGACGAAACACTCAGGATGAATGACGAAATGGCAGGAGTGGATTGCGGCACTTTCGCTGGTTTTGAGGGGGGGATTCCCGACGGCAAAACCGTCGGGAACGGTGGCGGGAAGGTGAGGTTTTTTGGGGGGTGCTGTGATACAGCAACATACAGGACATAAAAAAGGAGTTACGAAAGTAACTCCTTTTTTGTACGCCTGCAGGGGGTCGAACCCTGGACACCCTGATTAAGAGTCAGGTGCTCTACCAACTGAGCTACAAGCGCATTTTTATGGTGCAAACGGGTTGGTTCCGAATTGCGGTTGCAAAGGTAAGGCTTTTCTTGGTACCCACCAAATTTTTTCGGGCTTTTTTTTGGTTTTTTTGTTTTTTGTGATGAGAATCGGAATATCGCATTTATTTTGCAGGAGAGGAAAAGCTTTATATAATAGTATAAGGTGGAGCTATTCTTTCTGAAAGATTGAGGCGGTATTCCTTGGTTTTGTTTCGGTCGCTTTTTGCTTATATTCGGGGCAGGCGTCAAGTCTTATCAGATCAGTAGACGAAGGTGACGTCGCGGGGCTTTTTCTTTATCACGTAGTAGAGGGCGCGGATCTTGTCTTTGCTGAGGGTGAAATCGGCATACTCAGGCGAAGGATTGAGGGAGTGGAAGGTGAGGGTGCCGTGCTGCAGGTCCTGACTGATGATTTGCTTGATGAGGACGCTGCTGTCGAAGACGACGACCCAGAAAGGCCGCTCGTGGATGCGGATGGGGTCGCGCCAGAACTCTCTCTCCAGTTCTCTCACCAAGACACGGTCGCCAGCCTCGAAGCTGTCGCGCGAACCGGTGTCCATGGAGTCGCCCTTCACTTCGAAAGAGAGGTAGTTGCCCCTGGCGTAACGGTCCACCTCGTAGGTTTCCTCGCTCCATTCGTCGAAGGCGGGATCGAGGCGGTCGCTCTCGTTGGCAAACTGTCCGAAGGCGGCGAAGGGCACATGGCGCACCGTCATGAACCAGCGCTCGCCCTTCTTGTAGAAGCGGACGCCCTTCGAGTTGGTGTTGTAGAACTCAGCATCCTGCGTCTCGTCGAAAGAAGCGGGCACGAGTTCGGCGTGGGGATGCACAATCATCACCCCTTCACCCGTCAGCAGCCACTCGAGGCGTATGTTGTGGTCGAGGGCGCAGAGCCGGTTGAGGAACTTCATGCTGAGGGGCACGCGGCCGTTGACAATCTGAGAGAGCGACGACTCCCTGTAGCCCATGAGCTGCGCCAGTTCGCGCTGTGAACTGGCATAGCCCCCCGAAATGAGCCATCGCATCACTTTTTTGACTCTTTCTCGCTGCGCAGCGCTGTCATTCAAATTCTCCATGGTGGTAATGGTGGGTTTTAAGGGGTTGTAATGTTAATTTTATGTTAAAATATAAATTATCTATTGTTTCTTTCGATTTTTGCTTTATATTTGCAATCGAAAACCTGATTCACATGCCTTAGAAGGAGCGAAAATTGGGATTTTCGACTGAAAAATCGGCTTCACACGGACCGCCTATAGTCCATTTCGGCTGATTGATGGTGCAAAGATATAAAGAATCTTTTAATTTTCAAAGGATTTTGCTCAAAATATAAAGAAAATATTAAGATATGTGGGAAATAATGGAAAAAATCACTGACAGAAGAGGAAATTTTCTTCATAATCTATATACCATGATTGATTGGGGGCACAATGCTGCTATTCGCAGGCATTCAGGATAACGATTGTGTGCAGGGGCGGCGGAGGGGGATTTTTTGGCGGTTTATTATGGATGTGGATATACTATTATATATAAACTAAATGATAAAGAAAATGAAAATGATGAAGACAAAGAAGATGGCCAAGACAATCGTTGAGGCGGCAGAGAAG
>CAJONT010000293.1 GCA_905235975.1 uncultured Prevotella sp. | reverse complement strand
TGTATTGCCTGATAAGTCCGTTTGCATTTTCTATGGCTCCTTTCTGCCAAGAGGAGTATGGATCTGCGAAAAAGACTTTCACCCCGAGTTTTTGAGTTATGTACTCATGACATGTGAAAGAATATGTGTTAATTTGTCTTGTTTTAGCCGAGGAAGATAAATATTTAAATATAGAATTGTTGGAAAGAAAAAGTCCTAAATCAATGAAATATCTAAAGCAAGAGTATGAAAAATGTAACTGAATTATGGTTCATAGAAGGGAACGCTGTTTTTGTTTCGTTTTCCTAAAACTAATAGTATCAAAGAAAAAGACAATTGATAAATATTCCCATTGTGGCATAAGAAAAAAGTATTTTATTTAAAGGGTAAACAATCGTTATGATAAGAAGGAAGAGAAAACTTAAAACTATTGCCACCTACTCCAAGGCAGAGTGTATGTCTCGGAAGGCGTGTGGCGGGCACACAATTTTCATAATGAATAGAACACACCTTAATTTTTCCGCCGATAATATCGGCGGTTAGATTTTCTTTTAGTATCTTTGCCGCATGTATGTAACGCGACATATAGGGACGCTCAGAATCCTCTTCCTGGTTTTCTTGTGGATGGAGGCTTCTACAGGATGGGCACAGTTGGCGGTTGTAACCAATAAGTTTACAACCAACGACGGATTGTCGGACAATGCCGTGTTATGTGCCCTGCGCGACAGTTATGGCATGCTGTGGGTAGGTACGGAAAATGGGCTGAACTGCTTCGACGGTGTGCGCATACGTGCCTTCCGCGACATGGGGGCTTCGGAGAGTACCAACGAAACCAATACCGTGATGTCGCTTTATGAACATAAGGGCAACATCTGGTACGGCGGTCTCGCCGGGTTCTATGTGTTCAACCGATTCACAAACACGTTCACTCGTTTCAACAAAAGCACTCGTTATGGGGTGCTTATCTCGTCGACTGTACCCAAAATCGTGGGACAAGGCAAACTCATCTGGATTATTACCATGGGACAGGGTATCTTTGTGTATGATACAGAAAACGATACCCTTGAACAGGACAGCCGACACGGCAACTTCTTCAGCGACATCGTAGTGGGCGGAAACGGACTCATTTATGCCGTGACGCTTTCCGGACAAATGGTGATTTACAGAGGTGACGGACAATTTTTGCGCAGCCGCAATCTGACCGATTCGCCCAACGACAGAAACACCATCAGTATGGTCATCGAAGGCGAGGACGTATGGTTCGCCAATGGTACACGACTGCTGAGATTGAAACCGGTGGCAGATGAGCCTGACCTGCAAATCAACTTGCCGGAACTGGGCGCAATTCATGCACTGACTGCATCTACCGGTGGCAAAATCTATCTGGCAAGCGACAACGGTGTCTATGTACATTCACCGCAAGAGGGGAAAACGGAACGAGTGGACGGCGTGGACGAAGCCAATCAACTGACAGATGTGTTGGTCAACGGTCTCATGTGGGACAGCGACAGCACTTTGTTGGTCTTCACAAGGGGAGGAGGAATCAATTTCCTCTCCATGCACCAACGCGGTCTCCAGTTCTTGACGATTCCCAAGGAACGGAAATCGGGCGAGAGGAATGTCGTACACGCCTTCTGCAGGGGACCGCAGGGGGAACTGTGGATAGGAACCGATCACGGACTCTTCTGGGTGGCATATCCCAATCCGCTTATCCATCAGGAAACAAAATTGCCGCCATACGAAATCAATACGCTCATGCTCGACGGTAGCGATTTGTGGATAGGTACGCGACATGATGGTATCAGGGTGCTGAATTTGAATACGGGTCAAATACAGAGCCACACCTTTTCTAATACAGAACCCTATAACCTGCCAAGCAATGAGGTGAACTGTATCTATCGTACCAGTCAGGGCGACATTTATGTGCTCACCTCATGGGGACTTTCACGCTTCGAACGATCGTCGGGACATTTCTACGGCTATGCCAATATCAATGCCATGACATCGTTCATCTGTATGCAGGAGGCTGCCAGCGGATGGTTGTGGGCATCGTCGGTGAACAAAGGACTATTCTGCAAACGTACCAATGATGAACGCTTCGAAGTGTTCAATTCGGCCACCCTTGGAAGGCAAACGGTTTCTATGATGCTGAGCGATAGGCAAGGCGAACTCTGGGCTGTTGTCAATGGCGGGGGACTGTACCGCTTCGACCCGCATCAGGGCGACTTCTCACGTTATGATATCGAGGGAACTGTGCTACACGACCAAGAGGTGAACTTCATAGAGGAAGACGAGCAAGGCGCTATATGGCTGGGTACTGCCGCCGGCGTGATTTGCATCGGACCATCGCGCGATGTGTCGGGACTGCAAGTGTACAGCTTCCCGCACAATGCAAACTACTTCCAGCTGCAGCGCTCCTCATCTGCCCACGGACACGGCTATCTCCTCTTTGGTGGCGACGGGGGCTTCTATCGCTTCAATGCCAACGAGATGACCCCCGATGCGAAGCGACTGAAGGTGTACATTCAGGAATTGTTCCTGCCCTATGCCAATGACAGCAAGAAGGAGTTGAAACGTATTGGACTCGACGTGCTCCTCTATACAAGGGATAAGATAGAACTTCCCTATGCCGATAACAGTTTTACGCTGCGTTTTTCATCGGTCCGCTTCGCTGGTATGCCGATTCCAAAGTTTGAGTATATGCTCAAGGGCTTTGACCATAACTGGGTGCAAAATTCCAACACCTCAGAAGCCACGTATGCCAACTTGCCGCCTGGTGAGTATGAGTTCCTGCTCCGACCGCTCGGGCAGACCGATGAGAACGGTACGGCAAGGCTGCGTATCATCATCCTGCCTCCATGGTATCTCACCAAACTCGCGTTCCTTATTTATTTAGTGCTCATCGCAGCGGCCATCGTGGGTGTCTACTATCTCACGCAACATCGCATTCAGAGACGTTACCAGAGAGAAATGAGCGATTTCCAGCAGCAACAGGAGAAGGAAACGTTCAACTCCAAGATTCGTTTCTTCATCGACCTGGTGCACGAAATCCGTACACCGCTCACCCTGATGAGTCTGCCACTGGAACAGATGGAAGACAACAAGCATACCTCGGCCATACGACGTAACATGAACTATCTCTTGGGTATTACCAATCAGTTGCTCGACTTCCAAAAACAGGAGAACGGGGGCATTACGTTGGTGAAACGCAGGACAGATATGCGCAAAATGCTTCAGCAATTATACGACCAGTTTAGTGATGCGGCTGAGGTGCAAGGAATGAAACTGCAGATGCAAGTGCCCTCAGAACCGGTGGTGCTGAACATAGACCGTGACAAAATGATGAAGGTATTGATGAATTTGGTGGGCAACGCACTGAAATATACCAAAACCGAAATCATCGTCCGTATGACTGCCGACAAAGATGTCGCCATCTCCGTCATTGACGACGGTCCGGGCATAGCACCCGAAGAACAGGGCAAAATATTCAACCGCTATTATCAGATAGGAGACGACCACATCGCCTCATCGGTGGGGACGGGACTGGGACTGGCCTATGCCAAAATGCTTGCTGAGGCACACGAGGGCGACTTGTGCTACAAGGATGCACCTGGTGGCGGGTCGTGCTTCATACTTACACTCCTGTCGCCCGACTCACCGATTGAAGAAGACGTGACAGAGGCACTGAACGACGAACTGCTGCAGACCGAAGAGGGCGTAACGGCACAGAAAACGGGTGCGGCAGAAAACGCAGTGGGTGGAAATGGAACATTCCGTATTCTCCTTGTCGAAGACAACGAGGAACTGCTCAAAGCCACCGCCGAGGCTCTGCGCAAATGGTATGTCGTGCTGAAAGCACACGATGGCGTAGAAGCACTCGACATCCTGAATTACCAAGATGTCGATGTGGTGGTAAGCGATGTGATGATGCCGCGCATGGATGGCGTGGAACTGTGCCGACGGCTGAAACAGAATGTGGAGACATCTCACCTGCCTGTCATCTTACTCACTGCAAAAGTGTCGGTCGATGCCAAGGTGGAAGGTATGGAAAGCGGAGCCGACATCTATCTGGAAAAACCCTTCTCCATACGGCAATTGCGTGCACAGATAGAAAATATCCTGCGACTGCGACAGCAGTTCTATGAACGCATGAAAGCGCTCGACGGATTCCATACAGCAGCTGCCGACTTGTCTGACAAACCGCTCGGACTCAACCAGCAGGACCTGCAGTTTGTAGAGAACCTCCAGAAACTGGTGGAAGAGAATATGCGCGACGAGGAATTCTCCATCGATACCCTCGCCGAACAGCTCAACTTGAGCCGAAGCAGTTTCTACCGCAAAATAAAAGCCCTCACTGGCATGACACCGAGCGACTATCTCAAGAATGCGCGCATGAACCAGGCGGCTCACTTGCTGCGATCCGGACTCCGAAGCAGTGAGGTGGCAGAAAGGGTGGGATTCACCTCCAGCAGTTACTTTGCCAAGTGTTTTAAAGCGCAATTCGGTTGTTTGCCCAAAGATTATGTATAGATTGAACAGATTTTTGCTTCCTCTGACGAATTATTGTCTTTTTCTTGGAAGTAAAATTGCTAATTTTGCACATAATCTGAAAACAATTTTTTAACAGAAAGTAATATTAACCGAAAGCAAGTTTTAACTATTATGATTGGCATGAAAAAATTATTCCCGATTTTGCTGACTGCTGCCCTCTTTACGGCTTGCCAGCAATCACAGAACGATGGGGTGACCAAATCTGGACTGAACCCTGCCGACTTCGAATCTTCAATCAATGAAAAGCCCGTGAAACTCTATACCCTGACCAATGAACAGGGCATGGAAGTTTGTATCACCAACTTCGGCGGACGTATCGTGAGCATCGTGGTGCCCGACAAAAACGACCAACCGCAGGATGTCGTACTGGGATTCGACAAAGTGAGTCTCTATGCAGATATCGAAGGCTCACCGAGCGATTTCGGTGCCGCTATCGGACGCTATGCAAACCGCATCAACCAAGGACATATCACCGTGGGTGACAGCGTGATTCAACTGCCACAGAACAACTACGGACATTGCCTGCACGGCGGTCCTACCGGATGGCAGTATCAGGTGTATGACGCCGAACAGGTGGGCAACGACCAGCTGATTCTCACCTTGAACTCCCCCGACGGCGACAACAACTTCCCGGGCAACGTGACGGCAAAAGTGACCTATACACTCACACCGCAGAACGAAATAGACATTCGCTATGAGGCTACAACAGATGCAGAAACTGTCATCAACATGACCAACCACTCTTACTTCAACCTCAACGGCGATCCTTCAAGACCTGCTACCGACATGGTGCTCTACATCAATGCAGACAAATTCACTCCCACCGACACAACGTATATGCCGACTGGTGAACTGCGTTCCGTGGAAGGAACACCCATGGACTTCCGCACACCTACTGAGCTGAGTACGCGCATCCCGCAGACGGAATATGACCAAATCAAGAATGCCGGCGAGGGTCTCGACCACAACTGGTGCCTCAATACTTATGCCGAAGGAAAGGGTGACGACACGCAAGTGGCTGCAAGCCTCTTCTCACCCAAGACGGGCATCAAACTTGAAGTGCTCACCGACGAACCCGGTATTCAGGTCTACAGCGGCAACTTCCTCGGCACTTCTTCCGTAGCAGGAAAGAACGGCATTGTTTATCCCAAACAGGCTGCCGTCTGCCTTGAGACACAGCACTATCCCGACTCCCCCAATCATCCTGAGTGGGCTTCGCCCTGGCTCAAACCGGGTGAGACGTATACCAGCCATTGCGTATACCGCTTCTCTGTAGAGAGATAAACTTGTATGATATGAAAGAAAAGCCCTCGTTCCATTCGGAGCGAGGGCTTTTTACTTGGTAGATATATTACTGGAAGTCTCTGATGCGAACTTCGATACCGCTGCCTTCCATGGCTTTTACCATCTCATCTACAGGTGTGTTGCCGTAGTGATAGGGATAGAGCACGCGCGGTTTTACCATGTCGGCGGCACGGCGCAACTGCTCGGGAGTCATTGTGTAGGGCTGGTTGCAGGGCAGGAAAGCCACGTCGATGTCTTTCACATTTGCCATCTCTTCAATGTCTTCTGTGTCACCGGCAATGTAGAGGCGCAGCCCGTCGAGTTCCATGATAAAACCGTTGTCGCGTCCCTTGGGATGGAATTGCAGATGACCCGGTGTGGTGTTGTAGGCAGGAACGGCATGGAGCGTCACACCGGCCACAGGAGTCAGGCTGTCGCCGTTGGCCATCACCTCTCCTTTGCCGAGTATTTCGGCAGATGACTGGTTCGTCACAATTATGGTGGTAGATTTGCTCAAGTCGGCCACGGCATCGGCATCAAGGTGGTCATAGTGTTCGTGTGTAATGATAATCAAGTCGGCCTTGGGCATCTTGGTGTAGTCGGTTTCCGGTGGAGTGGCCTTAATCACAGGGTCGATTTGAATCTCCAACTGGTCGAAGGTGATGCCCATGCTCGCATGTTTGATGGGGTGGATGGTGACGGTCTTACCCGTCTTGGTCTTAAACGTGTCCATATCTTTTGGGGGTTTTGCGGTTTTTGCGGTGCATCCTGTCGCCAAGAGAACACCGATGATTATAAAAATGTTTGTTAATAAGGGGTTGTGCAATCGTTTGCTCATACTTTTTGTCACTTTTATGGGTTGTTTTGGTACAATATATTATTTTTCTTCCTATTTTTGCATCGTAAAAGAAATAAAGGTATTAGTGTTAGGTGAAAGATTGTTGAAGGATTTTGGAATTTAGCTTGTTTTTTAGGTTTTGGTTTATAGAATTCGTAACAGATTTAATTTTCCCGACGCCGTGATGGCGACGGGATTTTTTTTATTCTTTACAATCTTCCGATTGTGCGTCTAAATTCCCTTCCCAAAGGTATTTGCGCGTCTCCTTTACTAAAACGCCACTCAGCAGCAACAGCGACAACAGGTTGGGCAGGGCCATAAAGGCATTCATGCAGTCGGCAAAATTCCATACGATCGACAGACTGGTGATGCTGCCTATGAATACGAAGATGATATACGCCAAACGGTAGGGCTTAATAAACCTCTTGCCGCACAGATATTCCATGGCACGCTCTCCGTAATAGCTCCAACCCAGAATGGTGCTGAAGGTAAACGTGAGCAGGCCAAAGGTGAGAAGGGGCAAACCCAAAACAGGAATCTTGCTGAAAGCGGCTTTCGTCAGCGTGGCTCCGTCAGTGTAATTGATGTCGGGATAGGCAATCGCACTGCTCACAATCACCAGTCCTGTAAGGGCGCATATCACCACGGTGTCCCAGAAGGTGCCTGAACTCGATACCAAGGCTTGGCGAACAGGATTGCGCGTCTGTGCAGCGGCTGCCACAATGGGTGCGGAACCCAAACCCGACTCATTGGAGAACAGACCGCGGGCTATACCATAACGGGCGGCCATCTGCACAGTGCCGCCGGCTAAACCGCCGCCGGCAGCCTCGGGAGTAAAAGCGGCTTCGCAGATAAGACGGATGGCGGGTATGACATAGGGTCCGTTGATGACCAGTATGTATATGCAGCCTATAATGTAGAATATGGCCATGAAAGGCACCAGCATACTGCAGGTACGGGCGATGGCTCGCACACCGCCCAGTATCACCAAGGCGGTCAGGAAACACACTAAACCTCCTGTCAGATAGGGGGATATGTTGAAACTTTCGTACGTGATCGTAGAGATGGCATTGGCCTGTACCGTACAGCCGATGCCGAAGGCGGCCAAGGCGGTAAAGGCTGCAAACAGCATGCCTGCCCACTTCATTCCCAAACCGCGCTCAAGGGCGTACATCGGACCGCCAAGCATGACTCCTTTCTGGGTCTTCACACGATATTTGATGCTCAGAAGACCTTCGGCATACTTCGTGGATATACCGAAAACACCCGTCAACCAACACCACAGCACTGCACCGGGACCGCCAAGCGCCACCGCTGTGCCCACACCGATAATGTTGCCTGTTCCTATCGTGGCTGCAAGTGCTGTGGCAAGTGCTCCAAACTGCGACACGTCGCCGCTATTGCCCTTGTCGGGCTTGATAGACAACTTGATGGCTGTCAGTATATGGCGCTGTGGCACCTTGAGAAGCACTGTCAGGTAGAGGTGGGTGCCCAACAACAGGATTATCAAAGGAAAACCCCACAGAAAATCGCTTACTTGACTGAAAAATGTATTGATTGCTTCCATCTGTTCAATTTGTTGTTGACAAGCGTCAGAAGTGTACATGTACGTACATAAATCCCATCGCCGTGAAAATCTTTTCAAATTGTTGCAAGGCATTGCGCTTCGCGGTGTCCTCGTTCTCTTTCGTCACACAACGTGTGCGCATCTGCTTCTGGGCTTCTGTATATAACGCTTCTTTCTCGGCGTGACTCCAACTGCCGCTCTCAAAAAAAGTCTCTGTACGGGCCTCGTCGATAAACCGCTCGTCCAATAGCTGGATAGGGGGAAGCTTTACGTCGACGGTGTCGCCTATCATCTGCACCCAGTTAGAGTCGGCACGGGCCAGGTCTACGCCATAACGCACCTTGCCGTAGTAGATGCGGGTGAGATGGGCATCCTTCAGCAGATGTTTCTTCGTCTTACTGACAAGTTCTTCGTCATCGATGGAAAGGAATTCCCATATACGCACGTCCTGTACCGATTTTATCTGCATGGGGGTCACCGACATCCGTTCGTCTCTCGGCACGTGACGCATCTCAAAGTTATTCGTGAATGTATAGTACAGCACCACTATCAGCGTACCGACAAGTACGGCAATCGTGAGGTAGGTGAGCGGACGGACTACCTGCTGGTTGAAACTCTTGTATATCATCCCTCTTTAATCTTATAAAGAAACTTAAGACGGTCGTCGCTAAGCGATTTCTTGAATTGAACCTTTATGTGAGATTCGTCAAATCCCAATGCACGTATCATCGGTATCAATGTCGAGGCAGCTTGCTTGCGGGCGCGTTCCGTAAACTGCATGTGGCGGATGCTCGACTCTATGCTGTCGCGACCCATACGCTGGAAGCGCGTAATCTCGGCATCGGTAAACTTGTGGCGCAGGAAAGACTTCTCACTCTGTATGGACGCATTGTCCACTTTCGTGTGCACAATCTCTATCGTGGGGTCGGGGAGCGTGATGATGATGTCGTCGTCTACATATTCTACCTGTTCTTCACTGAAGTCGCTGAAGTCGATGTAGGCGCGCACGCTGGCTTCGATGGGAATGGCTATCTTGCGCGAACCTGTTGGCAGCTTCACATTGAAGTCCATTCCAAATATGCTGCCCTCAAGCTTGCTGCCGTCGTCTTCGTATTTCGTGATTACATGCATCTTATATTGGGTAAGCTCCAACTTGCTGCAACGGCGTATCTGCGACAGCAACTGCGGAATGGTGTCGGTAGAGGGGGCAACTTCCTCATGCTTCTTGCACGACGGAAGGAGCAGAATCATTAGTATGATGAGAATGCCAGCCTTCTTCATATACCTTATTAGTTAGTTCGCAAGTATCTTCTATGTTGTTTTTGCTGTGACTTCGTGAAGTCTTCGCAAAATTACAAAAAAAATAAGAAACTCACTCCTATGTAACAATTTATTTTCTTTTATGCCTGTTTCATGACGGTTTTTTAAAAATTTGTTACTTTCTGCCAAAAAAGTCTTAATTCGCTCCATGGTTTAAACTTTTACGAATTTATCACGTCAAACTAACAGAAAATGGATATCCAAAGAGTATTTACTTTTAAAAAACAAAACAATATGAAGAAAATCTTATTTTTGATGGTTGCATTCGTCACATTGACGACTACCTCAATGGCTCAGGAGAGACAAGACCGCGAAAGACCTGCAGGAAGGCCCAGTAAAGAACAGATGGTGCAGATGCAAACGGAAAGAATGACCAAAGAACTTGACCTCGATGACGCTCAGAAGGCCAAAGTGCTGGAACTCAACAATAAATATTCCGATGCCATCCGCTTCAATAGACCACCTCGTGGTGAGGGTGGACCCAATGGACGTTTCCAACCGCGTGGAAATGATAATGTCAACGGTGACAGACCGGCTCGCGACGGCGAAAGGAGAATGGGTGGTGGCAACGGCAATCAGCGCCCTGATCCCGAGCAGATGAAGGCCATGCAACAGCAGAGGGAAGAATATGAAAAAGAACTTTCAAAAATCCTCACCCCCGACCAGATGACCAAATATAAGGAAATGCGCCAGAACCAGGGTCAGCGCATGCGTCGCAACAATCAATAGAGTATTAGGTAATTTAGGCCGCCAGTCAAAACCGACTGGCGGTTTTTTTCGCTTTTTAGACTACAACAATGAGGATTGCACGCCTTTCTTTTGCTCACTAACGGATTTTTATGTATTTTTGCACCTATGAAAAAGATTATATATTTGCTTTCTGCCGGCATGCTGCTTTCTGTCTGCATCGCATGTAAAGAGAAAAAAGAGACTCCGGAATACAACATTATTCTGCCGAAGGTGCCTCATGAGGTGGTCGACACCATTGTGGGCGTGATGCCGGAGACAGAAAGCACCACTGAGGTCACCTGGGGTGGAAAATACAAGGTGTATGTGCATAGGGAACCTGCCGATAGCATGGATCTCGTAACCATGTCCGACGGAAAGAAGTATAAGGACAACCGCATCAAAATACGCATCACAAGAGAGGATGGCAGTGTCTTCTTTGACAGAGTTTTCACGAAAAACGCATTCGCCTCTTATCTCGACAACGACTATAAGGAGAAAAGCACCCTCCTCGGACTTGTCTATTACAGCCTCGACAAAAGCAACCTCTATTTTGCTGGCAGCGTAGGTTCGCCTGATATGATGAGCGACGACTTCATTCCCTTCAGGGTGTCCATAAGCCGTATGGGAGATGTGGGCATTCAGCAAGAAACCGTGATTGATGTCGAAATCGATGAACCTGACTCTATTCAGGACAACGGGCAAACACCGATATAATTACATCTGACCCTTCAACGTTACGCATAAAAAGCAGGAGGCATAC
>CAJONT010000292.1 GCA_905235975.1 uncultured Prevotella sp. | reverse complement strand
TGTCGGCCATCCTACAGCGAAAAACGGGCAAAACACTCCTTGAATATCTTAAAGAGCACATTTTCAACGACTTACATATAAAAGAAGTGAAATGGGAATACAGTCCGGAAGGCATCACCACCGGGGGTTGGGGCTTGTACTTACAACCCGAATCGATGGCAAAATTCGGGCAACTGTTGCTGCAGAAAGGCAAATGGAGGGGTCGCCAACTGATTCCCGCCGACTGGGTCGACTTGATGATGAGAAAACATGTGACCAACAATCAAGGCGACGATTACTGCTTCCAGATGTGGCGTTGCGGCAAGCATAATGCCGCCCGCGCCGACGGTGCCTATGGACAATATATCTATGTGTTGCCTGGTAAGGACATGGTGGTCACCGTCACACAATGTATGATATCGGGCAATGCCGCCCAGCACGAAATACTCTGGTCGATGGTCGTGCCCTATGTAAAAGACGGCATGTTGGAAGAAGACACCCATGATTTGAAGAAACTGCGGAAGTTTGAGGCTACCTGTTCACATCCGCTGCCAGAGGGCAAAAAACGTCACAACAATCTCGACAGTCTCCTGAACCGAAAGATTGTGCTGGCCAAGAATCCCTTGGAATGGAACAGCTTGCAACTGACGCAAGATGAGGAAGCACAAATTCATCTGATTGTCACCGACGACAAGAAGCGCAGCGGCGACATCCTCTTAGGTTTCAAAGAGTGGAGGACATCCCCTATCGGATTCTATCCCCTCTATGTGCGCACCGCCACACAGAACCGCTTCTCGTCGTTCTACCCTCCCTTCCAGGCAGGAGCAGCCTACGCATGGGAAGACGGCGTGCTTAAGATAAAAATTCATTTCGCCGACTGGCTCACCTCGGTGGAACTGCGTCTGAAATACAGCGACGGAGGAGTTTCGGTCACGGCACACGAAAACTACCAGGCAAGTGCCATAAACCTTCGTGCCACACTGAATGGAGAAACAACAAACAAACTTAAATAACATTAATAACCGTAGCATCATGAAAAGACCCATTATCGGCATTTTTGCCCTCATGGCCACCCTGTGCGCCATGGCTGCACCTGTTACCGTGGAAACACCCCGTATCTCTCTTGTCATAGAAGTGGAAAACGGACATCAACCGCACTACCTTTATTTCGGCAAGCATCTGAAAGACAATGAATTAAAAACCATACAGCATCCTTGGGGAGGACGTATGGATATCTATCCCGCCTATGGCATGAATCCTGCGGCAGAAGCAGCGTTCTCCATGCGCCATGCCGACGGAAACCTCTCCACTACCCTACTCGTGACCGGTTATGACCAAACCCCGACGGACAATGCAACCGTGACCACAATCCATCTCAAAGACCCCGTTTACCCCACTACCGTAGACGTTTGCTATAAGGCCTACCGCGACGTGGACATGATAGAGACCTGGACAGAGATTACCAACGGCGAGAAGGCTACCGTCACCCTCACCCAGTTTGCGTCTGCCTGTCTGCCCATACGCCGCGGCGATGTGTGGCTCTCCCATCTGCATGGCTCATGGGGCAATGAGGCCAAATTGACAGAAGAACCCATTCTACCCGGTCAGATGATTATCAAGAACAAAGACGGTGTGAGGAATGCCCATACCGACCATGCCGAGGTGATGTTCTCGCTCGATGGAAAAGGCCAAGAAGGCTATGGTGATGTAATAGGTGCCGCTCTCTGCTACAGCGGCAATTACCGTCTGAAAATCGACACCGACGACACCGATTATCATTATTTCTTTGCCGGCATTAACGAAGACAACTCTGAATACCACCTGAAGAAGGGCGAGACGTTCTGCACCCCTGCCTTGGCCATCACTTTCAGCAACGAGGGACTGAGCGGTGCGAGCCGTAACTTCCACAAATGGGGACGTAAGTACAAATTGATGCACGGCGACAAGGAACGCAAGATATTGCTCAACAGTTGGGAAGGGGTCTATTTCGACATTAACCAGCAGGGCATGGACCAGATGATGGCCGACATCGCCAGCATGGGCGGTGAACTGTTCGTGATGGACGACGGATGGTTCGGCGACAAATATCCCAGGAAGACCGACAACTCCTCGTTGGGCGACTGGGTGGTAGACAAGACGAAACTGCCCGATGGCATAGAAGGCCTGCTCCGCGACGCACGCAAGAACGGCGTGAAATTCGGCATCTGGATAGAGCCTGAAATGACCAATACCATCAGCGAACTCTATGAGAAGCATCCCGACTGGGTGGTAAAAGCGCCGAAACGTGACGCCGTATTGGGACGCGGAGGTACCCAACTCCTGCTCGACCTCTCCAATCCCAAGGTGCAAGACTATGTGTTCAGCGTGGTGGACGACCTGTTGACAAAATACCCGGAAATTGATTACATCAAATGGGATGCCAACATGAATGTCGCCAACCATGGCAGCCAATATCTTCCCGCTGCCGACCAGAGCCATCTCTACATCGCCTATCACGAAGGTTTTAAGAAGGTGTGTGAACGTGTCAGGGCGAAATACCCCGATGTCACCATACAGGCATGTGCCAGCGGCGGCGGACGTGCCAACTGGGGCGTGCTGCCTTGGTTCGATGAGTTCTGGGTTAGCGACAACACCGATGCCCTCCAGCGCATCTATATGCAATGGGGCACCAGCTATTTCTTCCCCTCCATCGCCATGGCAAGTCATATCAGTGCCGTGCCCAACCACACCGTTTTCCGCACCACATCGCTCAAATACCGCATCGATGTGGCCATGAGTGCCCGTCTCGGCATGGAAATTCAGCCGAAGAACATGACCGAGGAGGAAAAAGCACAGTGCAGGAAGGCCATAGCTGAATATAAGGAAATCAGACCTATCGTACAGTTCGGCGACCTATACCGCCTCGTGTCTCCCTACGACAAGAAAGGGCTCGCCTCGCTCATGTATGTCACGGAGCACAAAGACAAAGCCGTCTTCTATTGGTGGAAAACTGAGTCGTTCCAGAACGAGCACCTGCCCAGGGTGAAAATGGCCGGTCTGAATCCTGACAAGATGTACACCGTGAGGGAGTTGGACCGAGTGGATGTGCGTCCGCTCGACTGTGAGGGCAAAAGCTACAGTGGTGCCTATCTGATGAGCCATGGTCTGGAAATGCCCACCCGCAACGATGTGGAGTGGAACAAGAAAAACGAATGGTCGAGCAGAGTGTTGCTTCTTGAGTGACACTCACCCCTCCGTGGAGGGGAAACATACATTATTTTATGCTTGGTAACAGGAAAAAAGTGTAACTTTGCACCCATATATCTCGTCATAATAAAGAATAAATATTCCCGCAATGAGAAGACAGTTCTTCCTTATCTTCGCCCTGTCCTGCGTCAGCCATTTATGGGCGGCTCCCATCAGTTTGGAAAAAGCTGCAATGATAGCCCGAAACCACCTGGCATCGGCACATGAGGTACAACTCGTAGCCGCAGAGATGCAGCGCGCACATCGTGCGCAGAGTCAGGAGGGCACCCCCGAAAACGACCTTTATATATTTAATATAAACGAGGATGAGGGGTTTATCATCATTTCCGGCGACGACAGGGCCGTACCCGTCTTGGGCTATTGCGACCACGGACATTTCGACCTGGACGAAGCGCCCTGCAACCTCCGATGGTGGCTGTCTTTCTACGAAGAGAGCATACAGCAGATAAGGGAAGCAAATCTTCCGGAAGTGCCCCCTGCCCCACTCCACAACCGTCCCACCGATGTGGTGGAACCGCTGCTGAAGACACAATGGAACCAAGATTACCCCTACAACCTGCAATGTCCTATCTCCGGCGGGGCACATTGTCCTTCTGGTTGTCTCGCCACGGCCTTGGCACAGGTGATGTACCACCACAAGCATCCGCAAGATGCCTGCGAGGGAATATCCGGCTACCACGTGTCGTCCATCAATACCGACCTGCCCGCTCTTGAGCCCACCGTCTTCGACTGGGACCACATGAAAAAGCATTACAATCAAGGCGACACAGGCGTAAGTTGCGATGCGGTGGCCGAACTGATGCGCTACTGCGGACAGATGATGCGCATGGAATATCATCCGGCTGGCTCGGGGACACAGCCGTACAGACTCCCTGACGACCTGCCCAATTACTTCCATTATCCGAAGACCATACACCTTGTGGACCGTGAGCCCTACAGCATCGGCGAATGGGACGAACTGCTCCTCAACGAGCTTCAGCACGACCGCCCTGTGCTGTATTGCGGCTACACCGTGGCGTCGGAAGGACACGCTTTCGTGTGCGACGGCTATAACGGCAAAGGTCTGTACCACATCAACTGGGGATGGGGCGGACTGGCCGACGGCGACTACCGCATCTCCGTACTCGATGCCAAAGACAACGGTATCGGCGGCAGCAGTTCGTCTATGCGTTTCTCGCTTGATCAGATGGCGCTCGTCGGTGTTCAGGCTGAGGGGGAGGATGACTTTACCCCTATCTATCCCTCCATCGCCGCCACATCGAGACCTTCGCTCCTCAATGGCAACCACTTTATGCGTGAGGACACTTCCGAGGATTTCAACGGTGTAGAAATAGGCTTGTATCTCACCATGTCGGTCGACAATGGCAGAGGACAGAGCAGATTGGTGGGAATAGGACTCTTTGACGAAGAGAACCAGTTGGTGAGCAATCTGGTGCAAAACGAGAGAAATTTCTGGAACAACTATCCGTCAGACTATATACCTGATGGCTTGAATTTCGGACACGACATTGAGAGCGGACATTATTTCCTGAAACCCATCGTCTTTCAAGACGATACCTGGATGGCGGCCTACAATGCCGACATGAATTATGTGGATGTGGTAATCGACGGACTTGAAATGAACCTCACCTCAGTGCCCAAAGCGCATTTCCACGTCACTTCTGTGGAAAAGATTGGCGGCAACCTGAGTGTGACGATGGAAAATCCCGACGAAGAGTACAACGGCTATATGATTTTGCTCAAGATGAATGCGCAGGGAGATTATGATTTCATATCGTTCGAAAAGGTGGCAATCGAAGCAGAAAGCACACGCACCATATTGTTCTATCTCGGTGACAACAAACTGGATATCGACAACGATATCTTCGCCCTCTTGGTAGATGATTTGGGAGGGGAAATCTTCTATACCAACGTCTACAGTGACAACAGCCTGGTGAGCAAGGCAATAGAGATACGCAACCTCAACGAAGAAGACAATACAGTGTATGGCGACAGGGTGTTGTGCAAGGTGGACCTCGCCAACCTCGGTACGGGCCACTACCACCACTTCCTCCAGATGTCGCTGGTCGACGAGAACGGGATAGAACGGGCCAATGGCTTCAAGAAAATCGTGGACCTCGCCCAAAACGCCACCACCACCTTGGATGTGGAGTTGCCGGTCAGCAATTTCTCTTCTCCCTTCAAAATCAAGACCACCTTGTATGACGGGGAAAACAACAAGGTAGATAGTTATACCGAAATGTTCAACGTGGCAAAAGGTGCCTATTACTGGACTGCCGACGGTGGCATGCACACCATGAAAGCCAGCGCCACCTTCAAGGTGCCGGAGGATGCGTTGGCCATCAGTGTGCGCAACGCCTATACCAGCGACGTGAAGGCCAACAGCAATCCCAACACCATCTATCTGCTCGACAAGAGCGTGCCGAAGGGTCTGAAGGGGAAGAACAATTTCAACTATGAGAACAAAAGCGGTTCGCTCTCGCTGACCGACGGCTACGACTACTTCATACCGCTGACAATCGACGTTACCGGTACGGTAAGCTACACGCGCACCTTCGGCAGTGACGAGGTGAACCGATGGTCTTCTGTCTGCCTGCCCTTCTCGCCCGCCACCATCGCCACCGAGGAACAGACACTGAAATTGTTTGTCAATGAGGCTGACAAGGGCAAAGACCTATGGCTGATGGAATGGGATCGCATAGAAGGTGACAAGGCTTATTTCAACTTGGATACCACTTTCTGTGCCCACACCCCCTATCTGATTGCCGTCAATGCACCCTTTGCAAACAAGCCCATCGTGTTCTCTACCTCCAAAGTCTCGCTCTCACCCAGTACTGTGGCCGATGCAACCGTATCGGATGGCGTATATTGCTTCAGAGGTTTCCATGCCACCGGCAGTTACGAACATCTGTATGCCCACGAAGGAACACGTTTCGTGCTACAGGAGGAAGCTTCGAACAGTCAACCGTTCAGAGCCTCGTTCCTGACCACCTCCGACGCTCCCTTCCCCACCCTCTACCTGCAGGGGCACGACATTACGGATGGTATCATCACCGTTGTCTATGACCAGTCGGCCACCCCCGGCTCCGTTTACAATCTGGCGGGTCAGCGCATGGACAATGCGGCCGCCCTTCCGAAAGGAATCTATATCATCGACGGAAAGAAAACGGTGGTCCGATAACCTCTATTTGCACACCTCACATGAACCGAAACCTAAACCGTATCCTACCCTTTGTCCTCGTCGGCGTGGCTATGCTGACGCTGAACAGTTGTCGTGATACGGTTCGGTATCTGGTCGACAAGTGGGGGGCGCCGCCCGCCGAGACGCCGAAGGTTTATCATGCCTTGGAAGGATATGCACCTCAAAAGCAGAAAACAAAAGGCATAGAAAATCACGAGCGGTACTACTATTACATCAGTCCCGACACGAAGGAAATTTATTCCAATCAACAGCCCTACTATTACGATTATTCGGAAGAATACACCCCGTTCGACGAAGAGCAATATTGGAAAGAGCACAAACTCGAATATCCTGAGGTGGACGATGCTGTGTATTATCAGAATCTTGAAATAGAAGAATAAATGCCATGGAATGCCCTAACTGTCATAAACAGGTTGACGAAGACTCCACATTCTGCAAATACTGTGGCCGTCCACTTCAGCAAAAGTTACCCTCCCCTACCGATCCGTCAGGGATTGGATGGAAGAGCGGCATCGCGGCTTTCGTTCTTCTGCTTATTATATTTGTGTTGTTCTTATTATTTATGAAACCCGTCACATCATGAAGAAGTTTCTTGTTTTGCTCATCCTCATCTCGGCAAGTGTCCATATTTATGCCCAGAAAACCACTTCACACAGACCCAAAGTGGGACTTGTGTTAGGGGGTGGCGGCGCCATGGGGGCCGCAGAAGTGGGGGCGCTCAAAGTGTTAGAGAAAACGGGCATCCCCATCGACTACATCGCCGGCACCAGTATCGGCTCCATCGTGGGCGGATTGTATGCCTGTGGGTATAGAGCCGACAGCTTAGAGAATCTTTTCGTAGACCAGAACTGGCTTAACCTGTTCAGCAACCGCAAGGAAACCCTTAAGGACAAGATTTTAGGTGAAGACGAGGAAGGCACCACCTATCTTTTCGGCTTTCCCATCTTTCACAAGAAAAAGCCTCAGAACGACAACACAGGATTCGGCATGCTCTCTGCCAATGCGGTCACGCACATGCTCGACAGTCTCACCTCGAAATATGACCATATAGAGAGTTTCGACCAGTTGCCCATACCGTTCAGGTGTGTGGCTGTCGACATCAACGGGATGGAGGAGGTATGGCTTGACAGTTGTGAACTGGAACTTGCCATGCGTGCGAGTATGGCCATACCGGGTGTGTTCCGCCCTATCAAATGGAAAGGGCATACATTGGTTGATGGCGGTATGCTCAACAACCTGCCAGTGGATGTGGTGAAGGCGATGGGTGCCGATGTGGTGATAGCGATAGACCTGACGCAGGACACAGACGACGGTAGCGACTTCTCCCTGAGAGAACTGACTGGGATTGGCGGACTCGCCGACTGGCTGCTGTCACGTCCCGACCGGAAGCAGTACAGCAAGAATGTGAAGCTCGCCGACGTGGTGATAGCCCCAGACTTGGAAGAATTCTCTGCCGCCAGTTTCTCTCTTCAGAAGGTGACGGAAATGATAGACCGTGGTGCCGATGCAGCCCGCGACAAATGGGATGAACTGATGCAGTTGAAGGCGAAAGTCTGCAACACCTCAACGAGCTTACCCTGATACGGGCAGAAGATTAGGTATAGGTGGTGCCTAAGGCCTTGCCTACGATGTCACAGATGCGCTCCAAATGTGTTTGGTCTTCCGCATCGAAGGCGTTGAGCGCCGTACTGTCGATGTCGAGTACGGCTATCACCTCTCCTCCCGTGCCATGGACAGGAACGACAATTTCCGAACGTGACAGACTGCTGCAGGCAATGTGTCCGGGAAACTGTTCCACATCGGGCACGAGGATGGTGCGGTCTTCCTGCAAGGCAGTGCCGCAGACCCCACGTCCCTTCTTGATAAAATAGCAGGCGATTTCCCCCTGGAAAGGTCCAAGGAGGAGGTCGCCGTCTTTGACATTATAGAACCCCACCCAGAAAAATGCGGGAAAGGCCGACTTGATGGCTGCCGACACGTTGGCCTCTATGCCCACCCAGTTGTCGACATCCTCAATCAGCGCCTTTATCTCTTTGATAAGTTTCTGGTATCTGTTTGCTTTTCCTTCTGCCATCAGATAGTGTCCTTGATGAAATTCTTGGTTGTCATGTCGTAGTAGAGCGCCTCAAGCTCAGGAAGCGTGAGCTGCTCCAACGACCGGCTTATGACGAGGAGCAGTTCATCGCGCCTGTATGTGTCGTCGTTCGTATGGCTGCCGAAATGCATAGTGCTGTGGATTATTTCGGTAATCTTAGTTCGGTGAGCCAGTGACTCAGCGTCTGTAACATCTCATAATGATACGGGAAGCGGGCATCGAACCGCCATCCGTGGTTGCCAGAGGGATAGATGTGCATGGACGCACTAACGCCATGCTCGCAGAGCGAGACATAGTAAGGAACGCCGTTGGTGAGTGGGGGTACTGCCTGGTCGTCGCTGGCCATGAAAAGGATGGCTGGCGGCGTGACGCCGCTTTTCACACACTGCTCGTTGGAGAATGCGTTCACGACCTTTGCATTGTCCAAATCCTTTCCGAGGAAGTTGCGTGAGGAACCCTCATGACCTTTCCGCTTGTCCATGGAGATGACAGGATAGAAGAGTATCTGGAAATTGGGGCGTGAGGCTTTCTCGGCATGGGTGGCCACGGTAGAGGCGAGATGTCCGCCGGCGGAGAAGCCCATAATGCCTATCTCGTTGGGATTGATGTGCCAACACGCTGCACTGTCTCGCACCAAACGGATGGCGCGCTCAGCATCTCCAATGGGAATATTCCTGTCACCTTTCGGCATACGGTATTTGAGCACGACATAAGCAATGCCTTGACTGTTGAAATAGGGTGCCCAATCGGTGCCTTCATAGTCCATACACACCATCTCATAACCGCCGCCGGGGCAAGCCACCACCGCCCTGCCCGTAGCTTTCTCTACAGAGGGGAGGAAAACGTGGACGACAGACTCTCCGTCGTCGGAATTGGGTAGTACAAAAGCGCGTTGTGCCGACAGGGAGGCACAGCATGCCCACAAGAACAAGGAGAAATACAGTCTGTTCATACACAAGGAAATTTTATGGGGTTTATAATTACCGGGGTTGCCCTTTTCAAGATGGGACAACCCCGGTGAATAGGATTGGAATGTTTACTGATGCTGTTCTCTGAGCAGGTCGTTGACCGTCTTGACAGGATTGAAGGTGGCAAGGGGCACTTCTACGAACACCGTGTTCCAGTTGCTCATGGCACCGTTCCACAGACCGGGCAGTTCGAGTGCCTTCAGCTCTTTGCCGTTCTTGCTCTTGCTGCTGATGAATCCTGTGGTCTTGTCGACAAATTCGGGTAGGTTGAATGCCTTTCCTTTGAAATCCTTCACGGCACAAACCAAGTCGACAGGGTTGAAATGTGTTCCCTCGGTGAACATCTTTTGGTAGGCCTCGTTGCTCTTGTCAATCTGGCTGCTCTCCAAAATCTGAAGGCTCACAGTGCCGTCCTGGTTGTAAGTAAGGAACGGACCGCCGCCGGGCTCACCCACATTTTTCACCACGCCGCACACGCGCATCGGGCGGTTGAGCTTTGCGAAGAGGTAGGTGGCAAGGGCTTTGTCGTCGAGTTGTTCTATCTCCTTGTTCACGCAGCAGAGCTTGTCCTGGAGGAAAGCGGCCATCTCGCTGAGCACCTCGTGTGAGCAGTCGCCTTTCTCGAGCATCTCCAAATAAGCAAACGCTTTTTGCTGCAGCGACACGAGCACGCCGGCAATGACCTGCTTGTAGTCGACGGTATCACCTTTGAGGCGGTCGGGCACCACATTGTCGATGTTCTTGATGAAAATCACGTCGGCATCAATCTCGTTGAGGTTCTCAATCAGTGCGCCGTGTCCGCCCGGGCGGAACAGCAGATGGCCGTCGTCGGTGCGGAAAGGCGTGTTGTCGGGATTGGCAGCCACGGTGTCGGTACTGGGTTTTTGCTCGGAAAAAGAGATGTTGTACTTGATGCCGTAACTTTGCGCATATTTATCCAGTTTCTCTGCCACTTTGGCCTCGAAGAGCTGCATGTGCTCGTGGCTGACGGTGAAATGCACATTGGCTTCTTTGTTGCTGGCTGCATAGAGTGCACCTTCCACGAGGTGCTCTTCCATAGGGGTGCGGGCACCGTCTTCATAATTGTGGAAAAGGAGCAGGCCCTTGGGCAACTGTCCATAGTTAAGGCCTTTCGGCTCCAACATATTGGCGACGATAGCCTTGTAGGCACCCTCAGCCAAAAGCTGGTCGATATCTTTGCCTTCATTCTTGACACACTGTGCATTGAGTGCCTCAAAGAAAGCGAAGTGTTTCAGATTCTCGAAATATTTCTTCTCGAACGGTGTGGTAGGCACGTCGTAGTCGGCTGAGAGGAAGGAGAACATATCCTTGAACATACGGCTGGCAGCACCAGATGCCGGCACGAATTTCACTATTTTTTTCCCTTGGGCTTTGTAGGCATTCCAGTTTGCGATGAATTTGTCGCGCTCGTCGGCCTCGGGTGCTACGATGCCTTTGCCTATGGCAGCTGCGGCTTCAAGGCGAAGGAAGGGAAAACCGGTTTTGAATTCGTTGAGTTGGTTGGTAATTTGTTCCTCAGAGATACCTTTGGATGCAATCTGTTTAAGGTCTTCTTGTGATAACATGTGATAATAGATTAAGGGGTTATGTTTTTATTTTGGGCAAAAATAATGTTTTTTTATGAAATAACGAAACAATTTGAAAAATATATCATGAAAAGAGAATAATAAAAAGTAATGGGTTTATTTGGTTTTTCACGCGCTTATTTGTAATTTTGCCTAAGTTAGCAATATGACTGCGTTTCGGAACCGATCCTTACAGAATTTCAGAATTAATAGCACCCACCTTAAAACTGGATTGTTATGGATACAAAGAAGACTGAACAAGAGAAGAAAGAGATATTGGATCTCTATGCCTACATAAAAGAAATAGCCTCCGACTTCCTCACACCCGAGGATGAAGAGAACATGCTGCGCCTGATTAAAGAGGCGACAGATGAGAATTATATTCAGCCCAACATTTTCGGTCTCGACCCCATCCTTTTTGGGTTGCAGACCGCCCAACTCACCATCGAGGAGACAGGCCTTCGCCGTGAGGGACTGCTTGCCATCCTGTTGTTTGCATGCCAGATAAACAAGCACTACAGTCTTGACTACATCACGAAGATGTTTGGCGAGAGTGTGTCGAAAATTATCCACGGTTTGGAGAGGATACAGGAATTGTACAAGCGCAATCCCGTGATTGAGAGCGAAAATTTCCGCAATCTGCTCATTACCTTTGCCGAAGACATGCGTGTGATCTTGATTATGATAGCCGACAGGGTGAACCTGATGAGGCAGATAAGAGACACCGACAAGTTGGAGGAGAAGAACCGTGTGGCCGAAGAAGCCTCCTATCTCTATGCTCCCTTGGCACACAAGTTGGGCTTGTATAAGTTGAAGAGCGAGTTGGAAGACCTCAGCCTGAAATACCTTGAGCATGATGCCTACTACATGATCAAGGACAAGCTGAATGCCACGAAGCGCTCACGCGACGCGTACATAGAGCGGTTTATCGGGCCTATCGACCAGAAGCTGAAGGAAGCCGGACTGAAATTCCACATGAAGGGACGCACGAAGAGCATCCACAGTATCTGGCAGAAGATGAAGAAACAGAAATGCGGATTTGAGGGCATATACGACTTGTTTGCCATCCGCATCATCATCGACGCTCCCATAGAAAAGGAGAAAATGCAGTGCTGGCAGGCCTACTCTATCATCACCGATATGTATCAGCCCAACCCCAAGCGTCTGCGCGACTGGCTCTCCGTGCCAAAATCGAACGGCTACGAGAGTCTGCACATCACTGTGCTCGGTCCGGAGAACAAGTGGGTGGAAGTGCAGATACGTACCGAGCGTATGGACGAGGTGGCAGAACGCGGTCTTGCTGCCCACTGGCGTTACAAAGGCATAAAGGGCGAAAGCGGCATTGACGAGTGGCTGAACAACATTCGTCAGGCATTAGAGAACAACGACGACCTTCAGATTATGGACCAGTTCAAGATGGACTTGTACGACGACGAGGTGTTCGTGTTCACGCCGAAGGGCGACCTGCTGAAATTCCCCAAGGGCGCCACGGTGCTCGATTTTGCCTACCACATTCACTCCAACATCGGCAACCGCTGTGTGGGAGGCCGCATCAACAACAAGATTGTGCCTGTGCGTGAGGTGCTTCACAGTGGCGACGAGGTGGAGATTATCACACAGAACAACCAGAAGCCCAAGCAAGACTGGCTGAACATCGTGAAGACGTCGAAGGCGAGGACCAAGATAAAACTGGCGCTGAAGGAGACAAGAGCGAAAGACGGCCTGTATGCAAAGGAACTGCTTGAGCGCCGTTTCCGCAACAGGAAAATCGACATGGACGAGTCTATCATGTCGCATGTGGTGAAGAAGTTGGG
>CAJONT010000291.1 GCA_905235975.1 uncultured Prevotella sp. | reverse complement strand
GCGATTTCTTCCTCCGTGGGAAGGATAACCTTGTTGTTCACGGCCTTAAGTGGCACCTCTACGCATCCATAGAAATCGGGAGTGGTCTTCCCTTCTATGTTGCCCGACTTAATGAGATTCTTCACCAGTCTGTCTTCAAGGCTGTGGTAGGTGATTACTGCCAGTCGGCCGCCGGGTTTCAAGAGTCCCACAGAACTCGTCAGCAATTGGCTGAGTGCTCTCATCTCTTGGTTCACCTCTATTCGCAGTGCTTGGAACAGCCGCGCCATGTCTTTTTTCTCTTTCTCTTTGTGGAAAATGCCCGCCACAGCCTCTTTGAGGTCGCTGGTCGTTGCGATGGGGCCTGAACAGCGTCTTCTGATAATGGCAGATGCCAGACGCCGTGCGTTTTTCAGTTCTCCATAGAGATAGAAGATGTCGGCCAACTGCTGCTCATCGTATAGGTTCACGATGTCGGCCGCGGTGGTCGAGGCGTTCTTGTTCATTCGCATGTCGAGAGGTGCGTCAAAGCGGAGCGAGAATCCTCTCGTCTCTTCGTCAAGGTGGTGTGACGACACGCCCAGGTCGGCAAGGATGCCGTCGAGGGCGTCCACGCCATAATAGCGCATCCAGTTGCGTATATATCTGAAGTTGCTGCGGATGAAGACGAATCGTTTGTCTTCGGCCAGGCAGCAGCCTTCGCCCGTTTGCAAATTGCCCATCGTATCGGCGTCCTGGTCGAAACCATAGAGCCGTCCATTCGCATCAAGGTGCTTCAATATCTCCCGGCTGTGGCCGCCTCCGCCGAAGGTGGCGTCCACATATATGCCTCTGGGTTTGATATTGAGCCCATTGATGCTCTCCGTTCTGAGAACGGGGACATGGTATGTGTGAGCATTTGTCATAAATGTCTGGGTGTTATTAAGGGGTTGGTTCCTTTGTGTCGTTCATGATCGACTCCAATGCCTCGCGGAAGGCTTCGTCCTCCATGAACGTCTCTCCATCGTTCTTCCAAATCTCAATGTAGTTGCCCATACCAAGAAATTTTATGTCGGTGGAGATACCGGCCGCTTCAAGTTTTTTCTTGGGGAGTAGAAGGCGTCCGTTCGCATCAAGATACACAATTTCCACGTCTTCCATGTACTTCCTTAGTATCTGTTGGTGTTGGGGGTTCCATCTGTTTAGTTTCGCCTGCAGGGAGGCAAGCTGGGCGCACCATACTGGTTCAGGGAAAAGCGTCAGGCAGTCCTTGTACACATCCATGCGGAGTACAAGTCTGTCGAAGCCTTCGCTCTGAAGCATCTTGCGAAAAGAAGCGGGCAGGAATGCCCGTCCTTTCACGTCTATTTTTGCCTCTATATTTCCCAAAAACAGCATGGTTCTGACACTGATAATGATTTCGACTACAAAAATACGAATTTTCCTCCACTTCTCCCCACTTCTCCCCACCTTAAATTCATAGAATTTCCTAAATTAGCAAACTTTAACAAGCGGAAGGGTTTCCGGCGGATGTCTCATAGACTGAATTTGCAAAGTAGGAGTGCCCGGAAATGTTCTTTTCGGGCAGGAAAGTGTCGCTTTTGTCCGTGAGGTTTGCGGGTGGTGCCTTGGTGTGTTGTCTGGAGGCGCTTTTGGTGTTGCAGATGCCCAAATGCAACATTCATTGACATCTTGTCCTGTTTTCAGGGGAAATATTCATGTGATGTCTTTGTATTTTTGAAAAAAAAAGGCAAAAAGACGATAAAATCAAAAAAAATATATATATTTGCAATTTATTAGTAGCTTCAATGTAATGAGAGAGATAACGGAAAAAACAGTCGATTTAGACAAAGTGCTTGCTGATAAGATGGGGAAGCGTGCCAAGTACGTCCCGGGAATTCTTAAGTCATGGCTCAAGAAAATCATCCACCAGGACGAGGTGAACAGATTTTTGTGGGATAGTCGTGACAAGACTGGTGTGGAATGGTTGGAAGCTTGTGTGAAATATCTTGACATGACGCTTGTCTTGGAAGGTACAGAGAATTTGCCGTCAAAAGATGATGGCAGATTCTACACTTTTGTGAGTAACCATCCGTTGGGCGGCATCGACGGTGTTGCGCTCGGTGCCATTATCGGCAGGCACTATGACGGCAATTTCCGCTATCTTGTCAATGACCTGCTCATGAATCTCCCCGGCCTTGCACCTCTCTGTATACCAATCAATAAGACAGGTCGACAGGGACGTAATTTCCCCGCCATGGTGGAGGCTGGATTCAAGAGCGACCACCACATGCTGATGTTCCCTGCCGGTTTGTGCTCAAGAATGAACGATGGTGTGATACGAGATATACCGTGGAAGAAGACTTTTATCTCAAAAAGTGTGGAATCGAAACGTGATGTGGTACCCATTCACTTCAGCGGTCAGAATTCGAAATTTTTCTACAAACTTGCCAACTTCTGCAAGAAGATGGGTATCAAATTCAATATCGCCATGCTGTTTCTTGTCGATGAAATGTACAAGAACGTGCACGGCAAGTTCACTGTGACCGTGGGGAAACCCATACCCTGGCAAACTTTCGACAAGTCGAAGTCGCCGGCAGCATGGGCTCAGTGGGTGGAAGATAAAGTTTATGAACTGTAAAGGCTCTGAAATAGCATATTACCATGAAGCAACTACCAATTATACCTCCAGTAGACAAGAAACTTCTGAAAAG
>CAJONT010000290.1 GCA_905235975.1 uncultured Prevotella sp. | reverse complement strand
GTTCAGTCCGTCGAGATTCTCTTCATCGGAGGGGAAGAGCAGTTTCTTTTCTGGCTCTTCGACACTGATGACAGTCTCGAAGATGGTGCGTTCACCGTCCTGGATCCACTGTCCCATGGAGTGGAGGTCGGTGGTGAAGTCGCAGCTGGCGGGGAAGATACCCTTGTGGTCCTTGCCTTCGCTCTCGCCGTAGAGCTGTTTCCACCACTCGCTGATGTAGTGCAGCTTGGGCTGGTAGTTCACCATTATCTCAATCTTCTTGCCAGCCTGATAGAGACCGTTGCGCACGGCAGCATACTGTGCGGCGAGGTTCTCGGCGAAGGGCACGTCGACGGCGCACGCCTTCTCCATGTCGGCGGCACCTGCCACGAGGCTGCGCACATCGAAACCGGCGCAGGCGATGGGGAGCAGACCCACCGGGGTGAGCACGCTGAAGCGGCCGCCCACGTTGTCGGGAATGATGAAGCTCTTGTAGCCTTCCTTGTCGGCGCAGGTGCGGGCGGCACCACGCTTGGCATCGGTCACGGCCACGATAACCTCCTTGGCCTCCTCCTTGCCGCGCTGTGCCTCGCACTGCTTCTTCAGCAGGCGGAAGGTGAGGGCGGTCTCGGTGGTGGTGCCCGACTTGGATATGTTGATTACGCCGAATTTCTTGTCTTTCAGATATTCAGTCAACTCGGAGAGGTAGTCCTCGCCGATGTTGTTGCCGGCAAAGAGGATGGCGGGGTTCTTCTTGTCGCCCACTAACCAGGCAAAACTGTTGCCCAAGGCCTCTATCACGGCACGGGCGCCCAGATAACTGCCGCCGATGCCTGCCACCACCACTACTTCGCATTTTTCGCGAAGGATGTCGGCACAAGCCTGTACCTCGTCGAGGAAAGCGGGGGTGATGCTTGAGGGCAGGTGCAGCCAACCTAAGAAGTCGTTGCCCGGACAGGTGCCGGCTTCGAGAGCGGCCTGTGCGGCCTTCACTGCGGGCTCAAAAGCTGCCACGGCGCCTTCTCCGAGAAAGCTTGCAGCTTTTGTGATGTCTAATTGGATGTTCTTCATTTTCTGAGGTTTTTTGGATATTATTGGGTTTGTCTTTTCTTATCGGAACGAGTCGGTGAGCAGCTTGATTTCTATCTGCGGACTGATGCGCTCATACAAGATGTTGTACACGGCGTCGAGGATGGGCATGTTGACGTGCATGTGGCGGTTGATTTCCTTCATGCACTTGGTGCCGAAGAAGCCCTCGGCTATCATCTCCATCTCTATCTGCGCACTCTTCACGCTGTAGCCCTTGCCTATCATGGTGCCGAACACGCGGTTGCGGGAGAAATTGGAGTAGCCGGTCACCAGCAGGTCGCCCAGGTAGACAGAGTCGTAGACGTTGCGTTCCAAAGGCCGTATGGCACTGAGGAAGCGCGACATCTCCTGTACGGCGTTCGACATGAGCACGGCCTGGAAGTTGTCGCCGTATTTCAGTCCGCTACAGATGCCGGCGGCAATGGCATACACGTTTTTCAGCACCGAGGCGTATTCGATGCCCACCACGTCGTCGCTCGTCTTCGTCTTGATGTAGTTGCTGGTCAGGACGGAGGTGAACGCCGTGGCCTTTTCCACATCGGCACATGCCACGGTGAGGTAGGAGAGGCGTTCCAGCGCCACCTCCTCAGCATGGGAAGGACCGCCTATGCAGGCCAGGTTCTCATAGGGCACGTCGTACACCTCGTGGAAATAGTCGGAGCACACCATGTTCTCTTCGGGCACGATGCCCTTGATGGCGGTTACGATGAACTTGTCCTTGATGCGTGTCTTCAACTTCTTCAGGTGGTTCTTGAGATAGGGCGAGGGGGTGACGAAGACAAGGGTGTCGTAGCCCTGCACAATCTTGTTGATGTCGGAGGAGAAGTCCAGCTCGTGGATGTCGAAGTGTACGCTCGTGAGGTAGGCGGGGTTGTGGCCCATGCGCCTGAAGTCTTCTATACGGTCGTCGCGGCGCATATACCAGCCTATCTGGTGGGTGTGACCCACCACAATCTTGGCAATGGCGGTGGCCCAGCTGCCTCCGCCGATGATGGCTATCTTGCCGCAGTCGTACATACGTTGTTATGCTTCTTGGGCTTTCTCTATCCAACTGGCGAACACGTCGGTCTTCGGATTCTCCAAGCCCAGTTTGTATTTCTTGTTCACGCCGCAGACGTCCATCTGCAGTTTTTGCGGGTTCACTTCCTTGATGTCGCTCACTAAGTAGTAGCCGCTCTTGTTGAGCAGCGGTATCCACTCTGCCGGCACGCCGATGGCTTCCCATTCGGCCTGACTGCTGCGCGGCGCCTTCTTCTCAGGACGCATCTGTGGGAAGAAGAGCACCTCCTGGATGAAGGTCTTGCCCGTCATGAGCATCACGAGGCGGTCCACACCGATGCCGATGCCGCTGGTGGGAGGCATGCCGTACTGCAGGGCACGCAGGAAGTCTTGGTCGAT
>CAJONT010000289.1 GCA_905235975.1 uncultured Prevotella sp. | reverse complement strand
TGCGCTATCTGCGTCCATGTGAGGCTGATGATGCGCAGGGCGGCAAACAGCGTCTGCTCGTCGGCGATGAACACGTTGCGCTCCATGGCCTTGCGCCACAGTTCGGGCCGAGCGTTCAGGGCGGTCCAGAGGGCTCCGCTGTGGGGGACGAACATGATGACGTAGTCCATCCTCACCTTCGGGGGCTGGATATAGTGTGAATAGTCTTTCGTGGCAAGTTCCTTCACATGTTTCTGCAGGCTTTCCACATGCAGCTGCAGGTATTTCTCACGGTCGGCCTCCGTCTCGGCATTGACATAGTCGAGAAAGGCGGTCATCGACACCTTCGAGTCGATGATGATTTCCCTCCGCTGGTCCAAGTGCAGGATGACGTCGGGCCGCATCTTGGCACCCTGGTCCGACACGACTATCTCGCCCTTGGCATTGCGTATAAAGGTCTGCACATCGTAGTGCACACCCTGCGTCAGTCCCTGGCTCTCCAAGAGTTCGTTCAGCACGCGCTCGCCCCAGTCGCCCTGCACCTTCGACCCATGCTTGAAAGCCCTTGTCAGTTCCTCGGCGGTGCGGCGTGCGGCCTCGCTCTGCTGTATCATCGTGGCGATGTTGGCTTTCAGTTCGCCGGAGAGCGCCGTCTGCGTCATGGTGCTTTCCTGCATGGCCCTCTTCATGCGGTCGATGGTGTCGCGCAGGGGCGTCACAATCTGTCCCAAGTTCTCGTTGCTCGCCACGGCAAATTCGCGCTGCCGCTGCCGGAGCATATCGTCGGTGGCCGACTTCACCTGCGCCGACACCTTCGCCATGGTCTCGTCGAAACGCGCCTGTTGGGCATCCAACGCCTCGCGGTGGTGCTGTTCTTGCTTGGCGAGCATGTCTTTGGTGGTCTGCTGCCATTCCGCCTTCTCCTCTTTCAGTCGCTCGGCACTGGCCTCCCTCTCGTCGTTCACCTTTTGGCGCGCTTCCATCAGTTGCGCTTTCAGCCCATCCTTCTCGGTAAGCAGTTTTACCTTGTCGGCACGCATCACCAACGCCCCGATAAGTGCGCCGAGCGCCATTGCAATCAAAGCCGTAAGAACAATCTCCATTTTCCCTTTAATTTTTTGCAAATATACGGAATTTGTGTCATTATTTTCGCAATAGATATTGTATATTTGCAGAAAATTGTGCAACCATGAACCGAAAATTCCTACTCCTCACTTTTCTGACCCTCGCGCTGACTGCGACGGCCGGTGTCCCCAAATCGAAAATCTACCAAAAAGGTTGGATAGACTTCAACAAGAACGGCAAGATGGACGTCTACGAAGACCCCGCAGCCGACATAGAAGCCCGTGTGGCAGACCTGTTGTCGCAGATGACAATCGAAGAGAAGACATGCCAGTTGGCCACGCTCTACGGCTCCGGGCGCGTGCTCCGCGACACTGCCCCCACCCCGGGTTGGAAACATGAGATATGGAAAGACGGCATCGCCAACATCGACGAGCAGGCCAACGGCGTGGGTTCATTAGGCTCCACCCTCTCCTACCCCTACATCGAGAGCATCCGCAACCGCCAGACCATCCAGCGCTGGTTTGTGGAGGAGACGCGCCTCGGCATTCCCGTCGACTTCACCAATGAGGGCATCCGCGGTCTGAACCACGACCGTGCCACGATGTTCCCGGCACAGTGTGCGCAGGGTGCCACCTGGGACAAGGACCTCATCACCGAGATAGCGAGGATAGAAGGTGCCGAAGCCACCACGCTCGGCTACACCAACATCTACTCCCCCATCCTCGACATTGCGCAAGACCCGCGCTGGGGCCGTGTGGTGGAGAGCTATGGCGAAGACCCCTATCACGTGGGCGAGATGGGCAAGCGGATGGTGGCAGGCCTGCAGCAGCAAGGCGTGGTGTCCACCCCCAAGCACTTTGCCGTGTACAGCGTCCCCGTGGGCGGTCGCGACGGAGGCACCCGCACCGACCCGCACGTAGCTCCGCGCGAGATGCGCACCCTCTATCTCGAGCCCTTCAGGAAGGCCTTTCAGGAGGCAGGCGCCCTCGGTGTGATGAGCAGTTACAACGACTACGACGGTGTGCCCATCACGGGCAGCGACTATTTCCTCACCACCCTGCTCCGCAAGGAGTTCGGTTTCCACGGCTATGTGGTGAGCGACAGCGAGGCCGTGGAATACCTGCTCACGAAGCACCATGTGGCAAGCGACAGCGTAGACTGCGTGGCACAGTGCATCAACGCAGGCCTGAACGTGCGCACTCACTTCACCATGCCCGACCAGTATATCCTGCCCATGCGCAAGGCCATCGCCAAGGGTCTCGTGTCGCAGCAGACCCTCGACAGTCGTGTGTCCGACGTGCTGCGCGTGAAGTTCTGGCTCGGCCTCTTCGACAACCCCTACAAAGGCAACACCAAGGACCCGGAGCGTTTC
>CAJONT010000288.1 GCA_905235975.1 uncultured Prevotella sp. | reverse complement strand
GCTGCCCGCTTTTAGATAAGCAAGGAGTCCTGTCAAGGAAGATGATTCCTGACAGGACTCCTATTTTTTTGTGCCTGTTTTCTGTTAGGGTGATGGTTTTAGGATGATGGTTTTAGGGTGATGTTTTTTGGCGTGTGGTAACCTATTCCTTTCCCTCCAACGTAAATTCCAACTCTTTGGGCAACTTTACATACTTGTTGTTTACCACAATCTTCCACACGCTGCCACCCTTGTGGCGGAAGGTGTATTTGCCGTTGCCGTTGTAATGTAGTTCGGCAACGAAATCTTCACTGCCGAAATCGTTGATCACATCGATGCGGGCCTTGCGCTCAGATAGTATTTCTGCATCTGTGACCAACCAGAGTCGTGTGTCGCGTTTCGCACCTAAATAACCCGGCAGTTCGCCGTAAATTTCTTGATTGGGCACCTCAATGCTCGAATTGTATAGGTCGAGTTGCATATATACCTGGTAAGTGTCGTTGTAAATGCGACACTTGAATGGTGCTTCTTGTGCAGAAACATTCCACACGAACCACATAAGTAAAAGGGAAATGAATGTTTTTTTCATCGTTTTTGGTACACTTTTTACAAATATACGAATTTGATACTCAAAACCTTGCTCATTTTTTCAAAAACTTTTTTATCAAGTTGGAGATTTTGATTTTTTTTAAGTATCTTTGCACTTGAATTTATCAGTTTTTATGGGAGAGAATATGTTATTTCCCGACTATATATTCGAGTCAAGTTGGGAAGTCTGCAATAAAGTTGGTGGTATCTACACCGTTTTATCTACTAGGGCTAAGACTCTTCAAGACAAAATGCCGGACCATATCATTTTTATCGGTCCCGACTGTTGGAAAGAAAAGACGTGTCCTTTTTTCATTGAAGATTCCACGCTTTTCTCCGACTGGAGAGAAAGATTGGCAGAAGAAAAGTTATTTTTAAGAATAGGACGTTGGAACATCCCCGGCACTCCTATTGCCATTCTCGTTGACTTTGAGCCCTTCTACGAGAAGAAAAACGAGATTTATGCCCGTCTTTGGGAACTCTATCAAGTGGACAGCCTTCATGCGTACGGCGATTACGATGAGGCCTCCATGTTCTCCTATGCCGCCGCTCTCGTAGTGGAGAATTTCTACAATGCGTTCCTTACCGATCAAGACAAAGTGCTGTATCACGGCAATGAGTGGATGACAGGGCTCGGACTGCTATACATACAGCACAAACTCCCGCAGATTGCCACCGTCTTTACCACCCATGCCACCAGTATCGGGCGCAGCATAGCCGGCAACAACAAACCTCTCTATGATTATCTCTTCGCTTACAACGGCGACCAGATGGCAGGTGAACTGAATATGCAGAGCAAACATTCCATCGAGAAACAGACTGCGAAAAATGTTGACTGCTTTACAACCGTGAGCGACATCACGGCCAAAGAGTGTGTGGAGTTGCTCAACAAAGAGGTGGACGTGGTGATGCCCAACGGATTCGAGGATAATTTCGTGCCGAAAGGTGCGAAATTCACCAACAAGCGCCGCAATGCACGAAAGAAACTCTTGCACATGGCCAACTGCCTGATGGGTACACAGTTAGATGATGATACCCTCATTATTTCCACCAGCGGACGATACGAGTTCCGAAACAAGGGCGTGGATGTGTATATCGAGGCAATGAACCGCCTGCTCAGAGACAGAGACCTGAAAAAGAATGTGCTGGCCTTTATAGAGGTTCCCGGATGGGTGGGCGAGCCGCGCAAAGACCTTGTGGATCGTATGTCGAGTGGGAAAACTTTTGACACTCCGCTTGAGGTACCCCTTATCTCGCACTGGCTGCACAACATGAGCCACGACAATGTGCTCGGCATGCTCAAATTCCTGGATATGTGGAACCGTAAGGAAGACAAGGTGAAACTTATTTTCTTACCCTGTTACCTTACCGGCGATGACGGTGTGCTCAACGACACCTACTACGACCTCGTATTGGGCAATGACCTCTGCATATACCCCTCTTATTACGAGCCGTGGGGATATACGCCGCTTGAGGCTATCGCATTCAAAGTGCCCTGCATCACCACCGACCTGGCCGGATTCGGACTGTGGGCAAAGAAGGAGAATGCCTCGGAGATTGAGAAGGGCGTGAAAGTGATACACCGCACCGACTACAACTATTCGGAGGTGGCCGACAGCATTAAAGACACGGTGGCAGAATTCTCTCAGTTCACCCCGCAGCAGATTCAGAAGGCACGCAACAGTGCCGGCACACTCTCGAAAAAAGCCCTATGGTCTAATTTCATACAGTATTACTACAAGGCTTATCATGTGGCCCTGACAAAGGCTGCAGCACGCAATCATTGAAAAATTACTCACAATATATAAAAATAAATGAAAATCAAAGCTGAATACTCAAATGCTCCTCAATGGAGAGAGCTTGCTGTGAGATCAAAACTGCCAGAGCAGCTTAAGTGCTTGGACGAGCTTGCACACAACATGTGGTGGGCTTGGAACTATGAGGCAAGAGACCTTTGGAGAAGTCTCGACGAAGACCTTTATGAGGAAGTAGGACACAATCCTGTGCTCCTCCTTGAACGACTGAGCTATGACCGCAAGAAGGAACTTGAGGCCGATGAGACCATAATGAAGAACGTGAAGGATGTCTATGCCAAGTTCCGCGCCTATATGGATGTGGAGCCCGATAAGACTCGTCCTTCTGTTGCCTATTTCAGCATGGAATATGGTCTGAATCAGGTGCTCAAAATCTATTCGGGAGGTCTCGGCATGTTGGCTGGTGACTACCTGAAAGAGGCTTCCGACAGCAATGTCGACATGTGTGCCGTCGGTTTCCTCTATCGCTTCGGCTACTTCAAGCAGTCGCTCAGCATGGACGGTTCGCAGATTGCCAACTACGAGGCGCAGAACTTCAATTCGCTTCCCATTGAGCGCCAGCTCGATGAAGAGGGGAATCCTGTCGTGGTGGATGTGCCCTATATGAACTATCAGGTGCATGCCTATGTGTGGAGAGTGAATGTGGGACGTATTTCGCTCTATCTCCTCGATACCGACAACGAAATGAACTCCGACTTCGACAAGCCCATCACCCATACGCTCTATGGCGGCGACTGGGAGAACCGCCTCAAGCAGGAAATACTGCTCGGTATCGGTGGTATGCTTACATTGAAGAAACTGGGTATCAAAAAGGATATTTACCACTGCAACGAGGGACATGCTGCTCTCTGCAACCTGCAGCGTCTTTGTGACTATGTGCGCGAGGGTCTGTCGTTCAACCAAGCTATGGAATTGGTGAGGGCTTCTTCTCTCTATACCGTACATACCCCTGTGCCCGCCGGACACGACTACTTCGACGAACAGCTCTTCGGCAAGTACATGGGTGGTTATCCTGCACAGCTCGGACTCTCCTGGGACGAATTCATCGGTATGGGCCGTCAGAACCCCAACGACCACAGCGAGCGCTTCTGTATGTCGATCTTCGCCTGCAACACCTGCCAGGAAGTGAACGGCGTGAGCAAACTGCACGGATGGGTGAGCCAGAAGATGTTTGCCCCCATCTGGAACGGCTATTTCCCTGAAGAGAACCATGTGGGATATGTCACCAATGGTGTCCACTTCCCCAGCTGGGCAGCCACCGAGTGGCGTAAGCTCTATGCCAAATATTTTGACGCCAACTTCATGAGCGACCAGAGCAATGAGAGCATCTGGCATGCTATCTACAACGTGCCCGATGCTGAAATCTGGGAGACTCGTATGGCATTGAAGAAAAAACTGGTCGACTATATCCGCGACAAGTTCCGCGAGACGTGGCTCAAGAACCAAGGCGACCCCTCAAGAGTGGTGTCGCTGCTCCAGAAAATCAACCCCAATGCGCTCATTATCGGTTTCTGCCGCCGCTTTGCTACTTACAAGCGCGCTCACCTGCTCTTTACCGACCTTGACCGCCTCTCCAAGATTGTGAACGATCCCGAGCATCCCGTACAGTTCATCTTCTCCGGTAAAGCGCACCCCGCCGACGGAGCAGGACAGGGCCTCATCAAGCGTATCTTTGAAATCAGTCAGCGTCCCGAGTTCCTCGGAAAGATTATCTTCCTCGAGGACTATGACTTCCGTCTCGCTCGCCGTCTCGTCTCAGGTGTGGATATCTGGATGAATACACCTACACGTCCTCTTGAGGCTTCCGGCACATCTGGCGAAAAAGCTGAGATGAACGGTGTGGTGAACCTCTCCGTGCTCGACGGATGGTGGCTTGAGGGCTACCGTGAGGGTGCCGGCTGGGCGCTCACAGAGAAGCGTACCTATCAGAACCAGTCTTATCAGGACCAGCTCGATGCCGCCACCATCTATGGCCTGCTGGAGAACGAGATCATTCCGCTCTATTATAACAAGAACGAGGAAGGATTCAGCACGGGTTGGATACAGGTAATCAAGAACTCAATTGCCAAGATTGCTCCTCACTACACGATGAAGCGTCAGCTCGACGACTACTACAGCAAGTTCTACAACAAATTGGCCGCACGCAGCGAGAAACTGCATGCCAACGGCAACCAGATGGCAAAGGAGATTGCCCTTTGGAAGGAGACCGTAGTTGAGCGTTGGGATGCCATCAAGGTGGTTTCCAGTGAGCATACCCTCGAAACAGAAGCTGAGACGGGTACGGAGTTTGTCGTGAAGTATGTGATCGACGAGCAAGGACTCGACGATGCTGTCGGACTGGAATTCGTATCTCTCCACCAGGATGAGAAGGGTGAGGACCGCATCTGGAAGGTCTATCCGTTTAATCTTGTGGCAAGAGCAGGCAACCTCTATACGTTCGAATGCCGCATCACCCCTGCAAAGGCTGGATCTTACAAAACGGCCGTGAGAATGTATCCGAAGAACGAACTGCTGGCTCATCGTCAGGACTTCTGCTATGTGAAGTGGCTCAGCGAATAATTTCGACATAGAGGCGGCAAGTCTTGCCGTCAGCCTTTTACAGTTCAGCCCTTCTTCCCGATGGAAGAAGGGCTGAACTGTTTTTATGTGTCCTGTGGAAATCTACTCAAAATCAAGGTCAAACGGCTCGTCAGAGAGGTCTTCTTCGTCATAATCTCTGTCCCAAGCCCCGAATTTCAAATCATCCACCACATCCCCTCCTGTGGCCAACTGGTCGAGCAGGTCCTTTATCTCCTGGCGGTCGCGCATCTCCTTGGGCATCAACCCTATCAGTCGCATACGGTCTTTCTCTGCCATGGTTCCGTCGAGGATGAGGTAGTAGCCCAACTCGTTGTTTATGTTCTCTTCTGTCACCTTACAGATACAGTCGTTTATCCGATTTGAATGCTTTGATATCTTGCCCAATAACTGTGTCTTTTCTTC
>CAJONT010000287.1 GCA_905235975.1 uncultured Prevotella sp. | reverse complement strand
TTCTACAAACTTTCTTGGCTCCAGCGCATCGGTTTCGGAGCCGGCGACCTCGCGCAGAACCTGATTTATCAGACCATCTGCATGTATCTGCTCTTTTTCTACACCGATGTCTATGTGTTAGGAGGCGAGGCGGCCAAGTCGGCCGGACTCGCAGGCACCATGTTCCTTATCGTGCGATTGGTGGACGTCATCTGGGATCCCCTTGTGGGAACCTTCGTCGACAAACACAGTCCCAGATGGGGTAAGTACCGCAGTTATTTGGTCATGGGTGGCATACCGCTCACCATCCTTGCCATCCTCTGCTTTTGGGATGGTTTTAAACCTTCTATTCTCTATGCCTATATCACCTATGTGGGCATGTCGATGCTCTACACGCTCATAAATGTGCCCTACGGTGCTCTCAACTCATCGCTTACCCGTGACACCGATGAGATAACCATCCTCACCTCCGTGCGTATGTTCATGGCCAACGTGGGCGGCCTCTGCGTGTCGGCGGGTGTGCCTCTGCTCGTGGCCACCCTGGCAGGTGCCGACCTGCCCATTCAGATGGCACTCTTCATGGGGCTCGGTTCGCTACCCTCGTTCATCTTCATGCCGCTTGTGCCGGCCATAAAGAAGAAGGTGGGCAAGAAGAACATGTTCTATATCTTCCTCAGTGTGGCCATCCTCGGCATGGCACTGCTCTATGTCATCAGCCGTATCGGCACCGTGCAGGAGAACATCATTTTGGTCTATATCGCCCAGTTCATCAAGTCGACAGGCGTCATCGTGGCTACAGGCTATATGTGGGCACTTATTCCGGAGGTCATCTCTTATGGCGAATACACCACGGGCAGACGTATCTCGGGCATCGTGAACGCCCTCACCGGCATCTTCTTCAAGGCAGGCATGGCACTGGGCGGCGTGGTGCCGGGCTTCGTGCTGTGGCTGGTACACTATGAGCCTGTCTCCTCTGAGTCGAGCAACCTGCCCAACGACTCCCATGCCTGGTTCCTCACCATGCTCATCTATTCGCTCGTAGGCCTCTCGCTGCTCATCTTCTGTTTCTCGCAGACCAAGGAACGCGTGGTGATGGACGAGAAGGAGACGAAAAACGTGAAGGTGAGCGACCTCTGGACCGAGTTCATGCGCAACCGGCCCTTGCGCGTCATCGCCCTCTTCTTCATTACGGCTTTTGCCATGATGTCGGTGGGCAATGCTGCCGGTGCCTACTTCATGAACAACATGGAGACGTTGCCTGCCATGGCACAGGAGGGCATACGCTGGCTCGTATGCGTCATACCTGCTGTCTTGCTCCTCGTTGCCATGTTTATCATCTCCAAGTATGAACTCTCCGATGAGCGTATCGATGAAATTAACAAGGAGATAGAACGCCGTAACGCATAAGACCGAACATACTTATAATCGCAAAACATCACAGCATGAGAAAAATATTGTCATTTGCTGCCCTGGCAGTCATCCTCGCGGGCTGCCAGAAGGTGGACGAGCAGCAGCCTACCCTGAAAGATGTGTTGGGTGAATATTTCCTTGTGGGCGTGGCCATGAACACCGACCAGATAAACGGCACCGACTCGCTCGCACAGGAGGTGGTGCTGCAAAACTTCAATGCCATCGTGGCAGAGAACTGCATGAAACAGGAGGTGTTGGCTCCCGAACCCGATAGGTACAACTTCGCCGATGCCGACAGGTTGGTGGAGTGGGGCACCACCCACGGACTCACCGTGACGGGACACACCCTGGTGTGGCATTCGCAAACTGCCCCTTGGTTCTTCACCGACAGTGAGGGGAAGGAACTCACCCGCGAGGCTCTTCTCGAACGGATGCAGCAGTATATCGCCACCGTGGTGGGACGTTACAAAGGCAAAGTGCTGGGCTGGGATGTGGTGAATGAGGCTTTTGAGGACGATGGAGCCTTGCGCAAAACACCCTATCTGCGCATCATAGGCCCCGACTATATAGAGATGGCATTCCAGTTTGCGCACGAGGCCGACCCCGATGCCGAGCTCTATTACAACGACTACTCGATGGCCAAGCCCGGCAAACGCAAGGCGGTGTGCCAGCTTGTAGACTCGCTCAAGGCGAAGGGGTTGCGTATCGATGCCGTGGGCATGCAGAGCCACAACGGCACCGACTACCCTGAATTGGCCGAGTACGAGACCACCATGGACTCCCTCGCTGCCCGTGGCGTGAAAATCAACATCTCCGAACTTGACCTCAACATGCTGCCCAACCCCGAACATTTCGGCGGCGGGGCAGAGGTGAGTGAGGACTTTGCTTATCAGGAGCGTATGAATCCCTACCGCAACGGCCTCGACAGCGTGGCGCAGCAGACCTTCGACGACCGCTATATGGCTTTCTTCGACATCTACCGTCGCCACAAGTCACAGATTGCGCGTGTCACCCTCTGGGGAGTAGCCGACCACAACTCATGGCTCAACGACTGGCCCATCAAAGGCCGCACCAGCTATCCCCTCCTCTTCGACCGCAACTATCAGCCCAAGCCGGTAGTGCAAAAAATCATCCGCCTCTTCACCCAAGAGAAATAACCACACCATCTCTCTC
>CAJONT010000286.1 GCA_905235975.1 uncultured Prevotella sp. | reverse complement strand
ACGAACTGTCCGTATGTTGCCAGGACTTTAAAAATCTAATCAAACAACTATGAAAAGAGGTATTCGCATACAAGAAGAAGCCTCACGGTGCCTGCTTTGTGCCGATGCGCCGTGCAGTAAGGTTTGCAGTAAGGGCGACCCCGCCCGGGCCATACGTGCCATACGATTCAGCAACGAAAAACTTGCAGCAAGATGGGTTTCAGGATGCAGCCCTGAAGAGATAGAGGCGGCAGAACGCGCCTGCATCCATTACGACCGTCCCATCCGCATCGGTGAAATAGCCGCAGCACTTGATGGAGGAAACGGCATTCAATCCGGCGCCCAGCTCCCTTCCGGCGAACTGCCCTCCCTCGCAATCGACTTTTGCGGCATCCACTGCGAGAACCCCTTCTTTCTCGCCTCGTCGGCCATCTGCACCAACTATGAGATGGTGGCACGTGCCTTCGAAGCAGGCTGGGCCGGTGTGTTCTACAAGACCATCTGCCTCGACGACATCCATGAGGTGTCGCCCCGCTTCGATTCCGTGGGCAACGAGGGCACTTCCGACTTTTTCGGTTTCCGCAACATGGAACAGCTGAGTGAGAATCCTGTAGAAGTAGACTTCGACATCCTCCGCCGACTGAAACGCGACTACCCGACAAAAGTCGTGGTGGCATCCATAATGGGAAACACCGAGGACGACTGGATTGAACTGGCGATGAAGGCAGAAGAGGCAGGTGTAGATGCAGTGGAGCTCAACTTCTCCTGTCCGCAAATGCGTCTGTCGGGCTTAGGCAGTGACGTAGGACAGAATTCGGAACTCGTGACCTTCTACACTGCCTATGTGAAGCGTGCGGTCAGCATTCCTGTCATTCCGAAAATGACACCCAACATCACAAAAATCAACGACCCCGCAATGGGAGCCTACTTTGCAGGTGCCGATGCCATATCCGCCATCAACACCATCAAGTCGGTAACGATGGACGACAGAAGTGCCGTATCGGGCAAGAAGACCATCTCAGGCTATTCGGGTCGTGCCGTGAAGCCCATTGCCCTCCGCCACATTTTAGAGATGACGAACAACCCCATCATCAACGGCCATCACAGCGGCGAAAAAGACAGGCTTATGCAAACCTTATCGCACAGTGAAAGGCAACCACCTAAGACAAAGATTCAGTTCAGTGGCATAGGAGGCATTGAGACGTGGCGCGATGCACTCGATTTCATCCAGTTGGGTTGCCACAATGTGCAAGTGTGTACAGCCGTGATGCAGTATGGTTACCGCATCATCGACGACCTCATACTTGGAATGCAGCACTACATGCTTGAACGAGGCATTACCGACCTTGCCGACCTGGTGGGAGAAGAGGTGCCGCACTTTGCCACCCCAACTGATTTGGACCGCGACACCGTGGTGTTTCCAAAGATCGACCGTGAGAAGTGCATCGGCTGCGGACGTTGCTACACCTCATGTCAAGATGGAGGCCATCAGGCCATTGCCTTTGACAGCCAGACCCGTCAGCCTCGCATCCTCGGAGCCCGTTGCGTAGGCTGCCACCTCTGCCGCCTTGTCTGCCCCATGGGAGCCATCGGTGCAGGCAAGCGAGTGGCCAAGAAGCAATAGCTGTCAATATGACATAACAGTCTAAAAAAGACCACCTATAAAGACGAAAGAGGAGACGTTTGGTCGTCTCCTCTTTCGTCTTTAATATAATATAAGGTGGTCCTTGGCAAATTAGTTCTCCTCGGCCAGTTCTGCCTCGTGGTCCTTGATAAGCTGCTGCTGGATGTCGTTGGGCACCAGTTCGTAGCTCGAGAAGGAGGTAGAGAAGGAAGCACGTCCGCCGGTGAGCGAGCTCAGTGCGATGCTGTAGCTTGCCAGTTCCTTGAGAGGAATCTTAGCGGAGAGTTTCTGGTAGGTACCCTCGCTGTCCATACCCATGATGATGGCGCGGCGTCCCTGCAGGTCGCTCATCACATCACCCATGTAGTCGCCGGGCACGAGCACCTCAAGGTCGTAGATAGGCTCCAGCACCTTCGGTCCAGCCTCGCGGAAAGCCTTTGAGAAGGCATTGCGAGCAGCCAGCATGAAGGAAAGTTCGTTGGAGTCGACCGGGTGCATTTTACCGTCATAAACCACCACGCGTACGTCGCGTGCATAACTACCGGTAAGCGGTCCGGTCTCCATGCGTTCCATGACACCCTTCAGGATGGCCGGCATGAATCGAGTATCGATGGCACCACCCACCACAGAGTTGAGGAACACCAGTTTTCCACCCCATTCGAGGTCGATTTCTTCCTTGCTCTTGATATTCATCTTGAACTCCTGTCCACCGAACTTGTAGACCACGGGGTCGGGCATACCGTCGGTATAGGGTTCCACGATGAGGTGAACCTCACCGAACTGTCCGGCACCACCCGACTGTTTCTTGTGGCGGTAGTCGGCGCGAGAAGCCTTTGTGATGGTCTCGCGGTAAGGAATCTTCGGCTCCTCGTAGTTGACAGCGATTTTCTCGTTGTTCTCCATGCGCCATTTCAGTGTGCGCAGGTGGAACTCGCCCTGTCCGTGGATAATGGTCTGCTTGAGTTCCTTGCTCAGCTCCACCACCCATGTGGGGTCTTCCTGACGCATGCGCATGAGCGCTGCCATCATCTTCTCGGTGTCGCTCTCGCTGACGGCCTTGATGGCACGCGAGTACTTGGAGTTGGGATATTTGATAAAGTTGAAGCTCCAGTCCACCTCTTTAGCGTTAAGGGTGTTGCCGGTCTTCACGTCTTTCAGTTTCACTGTACATCCGATATCGCCGGCTTTCAGTTCATCGACGGCGATACGGTTGGAACCTGCGCAAGCGAAGATCTGTCCGAGGCGCTCTTTCGATCCGCGGTCGGCATTGGTGAGGTCGTCGCCAGGTTTCACGGTACCGCTCATCACCTTGAAGTAAGTCACCTCACCGATATGGGGTTCCAGTCCAGTCTTGAAGAAGAAGAGCGACTCAGGTCCGTTGGCATCGGGCGTGATTTCCTCACCCTTGGCGTTTTTCACCTTCGGCATTTCGTCGACGAAAGGCACCACATTGCCAAGGAATTCCATGAGTCTTCTCACACCCATGTCCTTTTGTCCGCATACGCAGAACACGGGGAACATAGAGCGTGCGATAAGACCCTTGCGGATGCCCTCACGGATTTCATCCTCGCTAAGGTTCTCTTCTTCGAAGAATTTCTCCATCAGTGCCTCATCATTCTCAGCAGCAGCCTCTACGAGAGCGGCATGCAGTTCCTCAGCCTTGTCCATCTGGTCGGCGGGGATGTCCTCCACAGTGGGAACGCCACCTTCCGGTTTCCAGGTGAGTTTCTTCATTATCAACACGTCGATGATAGAGTTGAATGCGGGTCCTGTGGCCACAGGATACTGCACCTGCACACAGTTGGAGCCGAAAGTCTCCTTGAGGTTGTTGATAACGGTGTCGAAGTCGCAATGCTCACGGTCGAGCTGGTTGACGAGGAAGATAACCGGTTTTTCCAGTTTCTCCGTGTTACGGAAGGCGTTCATGGTGCCCACTTCGGGACCATACTGTCCATTCACCACGAGCACGGCCTGGTCGGTCACGTTGAGCGCAGTGATGGAGCCGCCCACGAAGTCGTCGGAGCCCGGGCAGTCGATGATGTTCAGTTTCTTGTTGTTCCATTCCACATGCACAACTGTAGGAAACACGCTGTAGCCATATTCCTGCTCCACGGGGAAGTAGTCGCTCACCGTATTTTTACCTTCTACTGTACCGCGGCGTTTGATCACCCCCGCATCAAACAGCATTGACTCGACAAGAGTGGTCTTGCCGCTACCCGCACTGCCGATGAGTGCGATGTTCTTGATTTCATTCGTCTGATAGACCTTCATTTTTTATAGATTTAAAGTGTTAGAATTGTTCCTTTGAAAAATTTGCCGCTAAAATTAGGCATTTTTCGACAAACAGCCAAAAGATTTATCCAAAAACCGCTTTTCTTTTAAAACATTTAGTACTTTTGCATTCATCAATCCCCTTCCGCACGCCAATGGCAGGTCTCTACATCCACATCCCCTTCTGCGCCCGCAGATGTGTCTACTGCGGTTTCTACAGCACCACGCTGACCCATCTGAAGTCGGCTTATGTGCATGCCGTAGGTCGCGAATTGGCGTTACGCGCGTCGTATCTCGGCGGCGAAGAAGTGCGCACGGTGTATTTGGGCGGCGGCACCCCCTCCCAGCTCGACGAAGCCGACCTGAAGTGGTTGCTGAGCACCGTGGCAACTGTGGCACCCCATGCTGAGGAAGTGACTGTGGAGTGCAATCCCGACGATGTGACCCCCCGTCTGGCTGATGTGCTCGTTCAGGCTGGCGTAAACCGCGTGAGCCTCGGTGTGCAGACCTTCAGCGACAGCCGTCTGTCGCAGTTACACCGCCGTCACGATGCCTATCAGGCCCGCCGTGCGGTATCGCTGCTCCGTGCAGCCGGTTTCACCAACCTCAGCATCGACCTGATGTTTGGTTTTCCCGGCCAGACACTTTCGGAGTTGGCATCCGACATTGACGAAGCCCTGCTTCTTGATGTCGCCCACCTCTCTGCCTACAGTCTGATGTACGAAGAGGGCACACCGCTGTACCGCCAGTTGCAGGAAGGCCTGATTGCCGAGACCGATGAAGAGACGAGCCGCGCCATGTACGACCTGTTGTGCCGCCGACTACGCGCTGCCGGCTACGAGCACTACGAAATCAGCAACTTCGCCCGTCGCGGTTACCGTGCACGCCACAATGCCTCCTATTGGGACGGCACCCCCTACCTTGGCTTAGGAGCGGGAGCCCACAGCTACGACGGCACGTCGCGCGAGTGGAACGTATGCGACGTGGAAGCCTATATTGCCGCCATTGAGCGCGGCGAGGTGCCCAGCACACGCGAACACTTGGATGCCTCCACCCGTGTGAACGACCGTATCACGACAGCGCTGCGCACCTGCGAAGGACTCGACCTGTCGGAGATTTCCCGGCAAGAGGGATCGTCTTATGCCCAGCGAATCGCCGAAAGCGCCCGTCCCTGGTTGGAGCGCCGCCTGCTTCGCAGCACGGACAACCATCTTGTGCTCACCCACGAAGGCATCCACCTGAGCGACCTCATAATGAGCGACCTCATGATTGTATGACCCATCCATTTAAACACCACAACCCCTACCCCGCATCACACACACATCATCATGGAACCCGAATTCAAGACTTATTGGGATGCACACCGTGAGCAGTTGCTTCACGAAGACCCTGAATACAAAGAAGCCCTTTCATTCTATTCGATGAAAGGAGGAAGAGACTGGTTTCAGTTCTTTATCCCCATTTTGGCAGGAATTGTAACCATTCAAGTGGCACCTGTGTCGAACGAATTGATACGTTTTGCTATTTGCGTCGTCGTCATCCTCCTCACCACCGTGCTCGTCATCTACATCAAATCGGCTCTCAGCCCCCATCGTCCGCTCTCCGACATTGAAAAAGACGTTCGCGAAAGAGTGTATAACAAATGGAGAACATCAAATAACAGTGTAAACGAAAAAAAAACATGAAAAAAGTTGTTGTTTTAAAACAAAACCACTATTTTTGTAGCTGATTCCAAGCAAACGGGGAAAAACAAACTTATTTAAACGACATCTAACCTTAATTATTAATAACATGACAGCATTAGTTTCTGTAATCCCTATTTTATTGCTCATTGTATTGATGATGGGCTTTAAAGTGTCCGGCTT
>CAJONT010000285.1 GCA_905235975.1 uncultured Prevotella sp. | reverse complement strand
ACTAATGAATTAAGTGCCAATATACACCAATGTATAAATATACATAATATGTTTTGAAATCAAAATCTCCAATGATAAAAACTCATTTGTAAATGTTGAGATCATTGGACCGAAATTACATTTGTATTTACGTTTTCAAATCTTGATATAACACTTTGTAATATCAGTTTGCATTTAAAAATTTCCAATTATTTACGATTTTAAATCAACAAAGGTGAAAAATGGTCATTTTCCCCATTTTTCACGTTCTCCCGACAAAGGTTCACAATTGAATAAAATACGCGAGTTTTGAGAAGTACAAAAGAAAGAGAAGGTTCTGTTTCACAACTGTTTAGGTTGGAAAAAGACCTCCTCGAAAATGCGATTTTTGCGTGCGGAAAAATGCAAAAAAGCGTGAAAAATCAGTTTAGAATGAAGAAAACGAGCTCTTTCATGAGCTCATTTGCCCCCGTATTGGGGTTGTCAAGCCCCTTTGTCTTGGCATCTATTTCTCTAAATTTGGAAATTATCTGTAAAGTTTTAGATGCGGAGTAATTTCTCATACCTATCATATATGGTCTGGCCTTCCATGCGGCGCCCAAATCCAGGGTCTGTGCGACCGACTCCTCACTGCGGTTATTGGGTGCATAATGGGCCACCATGAGATTTTGGAAAAAACTATAGAGAAACGGGAGAAAGGCATAGACCGAACCAGTCTTAGGATTGCTGTCAAGAAATTTCACTATCTTAAAAGCCTTCAGTGAATCCTTGTTTACGATGGCATCACGCAGTTCGAAAGAGTTGTAATCCTTGCTTACACCAATCTCACGCTCCACGATTTCAGGCGTAACCCTTCTCCCCTCTTCGGGAAGCGAGATGAGCACCTTGTCGATCTCTGAAACGAGCCTTGCCAAGTCGGAGCCTATGTGTTCCACGATCATGTGAACGGCTTTTGGCTCGGCAGCAGTCCCCTTCGACCTAAGGTAATTTTCGACGAAAGGAGGCAGTTCATTGTCTCTCATTTTTTTGCTCTCGAAGACGGCACCAGAGACGGCAGCAAGCTTGACGAACTTTCCAGCCTTCTTCTCACTGAGCACTCCGTTCTTATGGCAAATCACAAGCACGGTGCTCTCCATGGGATGCTCGGCATATTTCTCCAACTTGTCCCATGACCTCAGGTTCTGTGCCTCTTTGACGATGACCACCTGTCTCTCTGCCATCATAGGATAGCCCTTCGCCAAGTCGGCTATCTCGGCAGCCGTGGTGTCGAGCCCGTATAGCACCGTCTGGTTGAAGTCGCGATCTTCAGGTTGCAGCGCATTGTCGGCAATATATGCCGACAGTTGGTCGATGTAATATGGTTCATCTCCCATGAGAATATAGATAGGACGGTATTGTCCGGCCCTCATTTCTTTCATGAGAGAATCATAGGTTGTGCTCGTCTTTGCAGCCATAACTTTCAAGGTTTGGAGTTCAGGGTAGTTACACCTTTATTTATATAAGAGCGCCGTGCGGGGTCAAAAAAAAACAGTCAAATGTTTTGTCCTGCGCCCGAATTGCACTATCTTTGCATAGTGTTGCAAAGGTAGTGCAATTCGGGCGAAAATCAAAATCCAATCACACGTTTTATTGAAAATGACAGTTTTGCCGGCTCTCCCCAATGCAGTCGGCTGTCCACACTGCAATGAATAGTAAAGAACTCAACCTGCCCACATTCGGGGCACGCCTCCGCAAGGAGGCGGGTCGCATGATGATTTTCGACATCCTTCGCAAGAAGTATGTCGCCCTGACACCCGAGGAACATGTGCGCCAGCATTTCGTGCATTACCTCTGCGGAGAGATGGGCTACCCCCAGACCATCATGGCCAACGAGGTGATGCTCGCGGTGGGTCAGAAACGGCTGCGTTGCGACACCGTGGTCTATGACAATACGGCACGTCCGCGTATGATTGTCGAGTACAAGGCACCCTCTGTTCATGTCACCCAAGATGTCTTTAACCAGATTTCCGTCTACAATCTGCTACTCAGGGTGGACTATCTGATTGTGAGCAACGGCCTGACACACTACTGCTGCAAGATGGATTATGCCAATCAAAAATATTTATTTCTTGAGCATATTCCAGACTATAAAACTTTTTTACAAACAATAAAAGAATAAAATCTACAGAAATACATTTCAGCTATGGGAATTTTCAAATGGATTGGTGGTTTTCTGGGTTGGATGGTGGCCGGCCCCTTAGGCATGTTCGCCGGTTATTTCATAGGAAGTTTGTTCGACAGTGACGACGAGAAATCCTCGATAGGGAGCGGCGAAGGATACACTGGAAGCAGCTATGCAACGGGCAATGGGAGCCAGCACAGCAACAGCAATTATGACAGCGGCCAGCGCAACAGTTTCCTCTTCTCCATGCTTGTGCTGGCATCCTATATCATCAAGGCCGATGGCAAGGTAATGCACTCGGAGATGGAATATGTGCGCAGTTTCCTGCGTCAGAATTTCGGTGCCGATGCCGAAGTTCAAGGTGACCAGATACTGAAGCGACTCTTTCAGGAGCAAGACCGCATGACGGCCCAAGACCCCGATTCCTTCCGCAGGCAGATACAAGATGTATGCCGGCAGATGAAGCAACACATGGACATCAGCATGCGCCTGCAGATGCTTCATTTCCTGACGCTCATCGCCAAGGCCGACGGCAATGTACACCCTTCAGAACTGAACGCCCTCTACGAATTGGCACGTTATCTCGGGCTGACGAGAAGCGACGTCGACTCCATGCTTCACATGAACAGCAACAATCAAGGAGGCTACAGACAAGGAGGCGGAAGCTCGTCCTCTACCGCCAATGAAATGACGCTTGACGATGCCTACAAAATACTCGGCGTGAATCCTACCGCCACCGACGATGAAGTGAAGACAGCCTACCGCAAGATGGCGCTGAAGCACCACCCAGACCGTGTGGCGACACTGGGCGACGATGTACGCAAAGCATCGGAACGCAAATTCAAAGAGATAGGACAAGCCAAAGACAAGATATACGCTGCACGCGGTCTGTAGCACAGGCAGCAAATAACCACGATGAGGGGACAGCCTTTTTGACGGCTGCCCCCTCATCGTTATAAATGTTACGGTACAAACGTTTACTCGTAGTGGGTGTCAAGATACACCACCTTGGTGACAAGATACTCCTCAACACCATGCTTGCCGTCGGCACCACCGATACCGCTCTTCTTCATACCGGCATGGAAGCCCTGAATAGCCTCGAAGTGCTCACGGTTGACATAGACCTCGCCAAACTGCAGCTCGCGGCACACCTTGGCTGCGATGTCGATGCTCTTGGTGAAGACCGACGAAGCCAGACCGTACTCCACGTCGTTGGCCCAGGCTATCACCTGGTCGATATCCTCGAACTCCACAATGGGAAGCACGGGGCCGAAGGTTTCCTCATGGATGATGTCGAAATCCTGCTTGCAGTCGTCGAGCAGCGTGGCAGCATAGAAGTAGCCCTTCTCTCCCACTCTATGGCCACCGCAGAGCACCTTGGCACCCTGTTCGATGGCATGAGCCACCTTGGCCTCTACACTCTCCAGGGCACGTTTCTCCACGAGCGGTCCCATGTGCACGGTATCGTCCTTGCAGGGGTCTCCCACCTTTACGGCCTTGAACTTGCCCAACAGTATCTCGGTGAATTCTTTCTTTATGTCCTT
>CAJONT010000284.1 GCA_905235975.1 uncultured Prevotella sp. | reverse complement strand
GGTTGTTTGAATGATTTTTGATTCTTCTTCATATTGAATTTTATTATTTAGTTGTGTTCTTTTAATTCTGAAAATTTACGAAGGAAGAGTTCCATTGGTCTCATTTTGGTTGCTTTTTGCTTTATCTGCAAAATTAAGGAAATTGTTTTGAATGCCAAACGGAAGTTACAAAAATTTACGCACAAAAAATCAGTACAACAAATAGTTGTGTGAACGAAATCAGCGTGGCAAATATATATATTTGCCACGCTGACTAAAGTGATTGAATTCGTTTCAGTTTAGAGGAACGGAACGTTCTTTGCAGGTTCCTCAGTGGGCTTATCTGTAGTAGGAGAAGCCATCACGGTAGCATTCAGGCTAACGTTCATCACTTTGATCGAAGGCATGAAATAATTCTTCATAATGATTAATTTAATGAATTAATAATGTTAATGCTCTGCAAAGATAGGGAAAAGTAACTAAAAATAAAAAATTTCCCCCCAAAAAATTACCTTCTGACAAAAAAAAGCACGGTTTTGTTGCCAATTATTATAATAATGTGTTGTAAAATTAAGATTGGACAAGATAGAGAAAGAGACACACCTTATTAAGATGTGCCTCTCAGTTCTTTTCGATGTAAGGTTTGAAACCTTAGTTAAGTGATTTAGAGGAACGGAACGTTCTTTGCAGGTTCCTCAGTGGGACCATCTGTACTAGGAGATGCCATCACGGTAGCACCAAGGCTAACGTTCATCACTTTAATCGAAGGCATGAAATAATTCTTCATAATCGTTGATGTTAATGAATGAATAATGTTAAAAACAATGCAAAGATAGCACAAATAAGTTGGAAACAAAAATTTTCGCCTACAAAACCTTTAAAATTAACGATTTTTTTGTATTCATCTACATATTTCGAAGGATGCCACATTTTTTCATAAAAAAAGAGAGACGCATCTTTGCGATGCGTCCCCTTTTCTCTTCTGTTCGATGTAAGGTTATAACCTTAAAGTGATTTAGAGGAACGGAACGTTCTTTGCAGGTTCCTCAGTGGGACCATCTGTACTAGGCGAAGCCATCACGGTAGCACCAAGGCTAACGTTCATCACTTTGATCGAAGGCATGAAATAATTCTTCATAATTGTTGATGTTTAAAAGTAAATAAATAATATTATTTAATACGGGTGCAAATCTACTACTTTTTTCTTAAAACAAAATAAAATTACTCAAGTTGAACCTAATATTTTAAATAAATTAACAGAATTACATCATTCAGTCCGATTTTATGAAAATTTGTTAACTTTTATTCAGAAAACCGTCTATCGCGGATTATCAAGAAGCTAACAGGAAGAGTGCACAAAGGGTGTTCGTTCAATTAATCCTGTTGAGGTTTTTGCATTATGCCCAAATTGCATTAACTTTGCGGTAAAAAAGCATAAGTATGCCCAACCAGCCCACCATACACCCGTTCACCTCCACCCTGTTGACATGGTACAGGACAAATGGCCGTGATCTCCCTTGGCGCCACACGACCGCCCCCTACCCTATATGGCTAAGCGAAGTGATTCTCCAGCAGACGCGCATCAGTCAGGGCATCGCCTACTGGGAACGATTTATGTCGCGTTTTCCTACGGTGGAATCACTTGCCGGCGCTGAGGAAGACGAAGTGTTACGTCTTTGGCAAGGTTTGGGCTACTACTCTCGTGCCCGCAACCTTCACGCAGCCGCCAAGCAAATTGTGAAGCAAGGTTACTTCCCCGACACCCTGTCAGGTTTGTTGCAATTGAAAGGTGTGGGCGAATATACCGCCGCAGCGATAGCCTCCTTTGCCTTTCATCAGCCCGCCGCCGTTGTAGACGGCAATGTATACCGCGTGCTGTCTCGCTATTTCGGCATAGAGGCCCCGATAGACACCCCATCAGGCAAATCGACGTTTAAACATCTGGCCCAATCTATGCTCTCGCATAGAGACCCTTCGTCTTACAATCAGGGCATCATGGATTTCGGCGCATTGGTATGTACGCCCGGTATACCCTCGTGCACGGAGTGCCCCCTCCATGAAAGTTGCGAGGCCTACCGTGGGGGCATCGTACATCTATTGCCGGTGAAATCACGGAAGGCAAAGACCCGCAAGCGCCACCTTATATATATATATGTGAATGAGGAAGGGAAAAGTGCATGGCGCAAACGTCCTACCGGAGACATTTGGGCCGGTCTTTGGGAGCCGCTACTCGTAGAAGGCGACACTCTGCCCCCTCTGGAAGGCATTCTCCATCCGCTGCGCATGGGTGTGCGTCACTTGCTGACCCATCAAGAGATTATTGCAGATTTTTACCTTTTGGAGGCGACTGAGGGTTTTCCGTTGCCCGAGGGTTACCAATGGATAGCGGAAGACAAGCTTATTCAATACGGCCACAGCCGTTTGGTTGGCATGCTTCTTGAAGCCGTAGCAGATTATGTTTCCTTTCACGTGCCATGTCCTATACTTGAAGACGTCCACGACAATGAAGCAAGCCAGTAGGGTGATGAGGAAAAGCATCTGTAAAAAATTAGCCACATTTTTAGTCTCGCTGTAGCGTAATCTCATTTATTTTATATAAATTTGCAGAGACTTTGCAGCTAAGACAATTTTGCGGTGCTCCGTTACTTTTGTCCCGCCCAAGCCTATCAAAATCAAGGAGAAGGAATAGATTCATGAGAACGATAACCATACTGTTTTTTTGCATGGCGGCTATCCGTGTACTGGGCCAATCATATTATGGTGTACAGTGTGAAGACACGTGCAACCATATCCATGGTCTGGACATGAGCCATTATCAGGGTGATGTGTTCTGGGAGACGCTCGGCAACAACAGTCACATGAACTATGTCTATTTCAAGGCTACGGAAGGCCAGGAACTTCAGGACAACACATACAAGCGCAACATCGACCTTGCCCACCGCTACGGGCTGAAGGTAGGGTCATATCATTTCTATCATGCCAATGTGCCTCAGGTTCTCCAGTTGCACAATTTCATGGCCCAGTGCCGTCCCGGCGACCAGGATCTGATACCTATGGTAGACATAGAGAAGAAGCCGAGCGACATGAGCACGGAGACCTTTTGCGACTCGCTGTTTAAGTTTCTGGCACTCATAGAAGAGGCCTATCACCAGAAGCCTCTCCTCTATACAGGCACCAATTTCTACAACCGTTATCTGCTGGGCAAGGTAGACGACTACCGCCTGATGATAGCACAATATTCGGATTATGAGCCTCAGTTGGCTGACGACCGTGACTACATCATCTGGCAGTATACCGGCAAAGGACGCATAAATGGTGTGAACACCTATGTGGACAAGAGCCGCATAATGGGCTCGCACAGCATGAGAGAACTTAAATTCAAACGTTGGTAGGCTTATGCAGGCCTATTCCGACACCCATTAAGAACAAAAAGCATCATAGAGATGGCAAAAATAAAATGTCCAGTTTGCGGACAGCAGGTAGATGAGACTGAGAAGATCTGCCCCGTTTGCGGTGTGGAGATAGCAGGACACGTGGTGAGATGCCATGTATGTGGCGAGGTATATTTCAACGACGAGGCCCTTTGTCCCAACTGTCACAGTTCCCAGTTCACCATACTGGGTCAGGACGAAACCTATTCAGATGACGACGAGGCACAGGCAGCAGACACGGAACCTGTAGAGGACGAAGAACCCGTGTCGGCCCCTGCAACCACACCTGAGGAGAAGCCGTCGGCACCTGCCGAGGAGCAAGCGCCGGTGTCACACCCAGTAGCAGCAGAAGAAAAGGAAATTGTGGAGACCTTGACAGAAAAGGAAGACAAGCCGACAGCGTCTGTGGCGTCACCATCAGGGCAGCCATCGGACGAAGTGACCCACGATGACGACGACCAAGACGATGAGGATGTATCGGAAGACGATCGCCAATCGAAACTGAAGCGCAACATGATTTCATTTGTGGTGTCGATTGCCGTGACCCTGTTGGTGGCCGCCATCAGCATATACTACTATCAAGAGACGAAGATGGCGAAAGAGTACAAAGAATACGAGCGTGCCATCTCTCACAACGACACTACTTTGATGAAACTCTTCCTGCGCTCTTTTCCCGATGCCACCAAGGCACACACCGACACCATACGTTATAGGATAAATGAGATAAGAAGCGAGCGAAAGGCTCTTGCCGATGCCCTTCAGAAACGAGACAAGAAGACCCTTATGACATTTCTGAGTCAGCATCCCTACAGCAAAGAGCGCCAGAAGATACTTCTCATTGTCGACACGCTTGATTGGGATTCGACGTTAAAGGTCAACAACCGCCAAGCCTACCAGGATTACTTGACCACCCACGCCGAAGGTTCGTTTGCAGAGGCAGCTAAGGAGAAACTCAGTGACAAAGATTTGGAAACCACCCAAGCCGACCGTGACAAGATAAGCAATCTGTTTCACGACTTCTTCGTCAGCATAAACACCAACGACCAAGATGGCATAAGGCGCAATCTGAGTGACAAAATAGGCAATTTCATGGGTACCGAAGGTGCCACCCCAAGTCAGGTAGTGTCATGGATGGAACGCCAACATGGCGAGGATGTGAGCAAAGTGATATGGCGTTTGAACCGCGACTACAAAATCAACAAGCGCGAAGTGAGCGGTTTAGTGAAGTACAGTGTGGACTTCACTGCCCAGCGTGACATTACGAAGAAAGACGGGAAGACCAAGGTGGAACATTTCAAGATTGTTTCCGAAGTGAACGGGAATGGAAAGGTCACCTCCATGAATATGTCTACGTACACACCCAAGGCAAACCCGCCTACGCAGACAAGTTCGTCGACTCAGGCAAGTTCCAAGCCCTCAACGAGTTCTGCTCCTGCTCAAAAGCCAGCCTCGACAAGTGCAAAGCCGACCTCAACAAGTGCGAAGCCGGCTGAGAAGCCAAAGAGCACCGGCACGGCAAGTACCGGCACGGCACAAAAGGCGAAGAATTAATCCGTCGTCGGTACTATTCATCAAGCGCTGTCTCTCATCTGTCGGAGCAACTCCTTTTGTCTTTCATTGAGGTGTGCAGGCAAGTTTACCTTAAAGGAAATCACCACATCCTTTTTTTGCCCTTGTCCGACATCGACACCACGAATGCGCACTTTCGTGCCATTCTGCGTGCAGGGTTTCACCTTCAGTTTGATTTTCGAGCCGGTACCCAGTTGCAGCATCACCTCACCTCCCAGCAAAGCTGTATAGAGGTCGATGTCTACATCCGACGTGTATTCGGCCTGTTGCGCCGAGGCCCTGCTGCGGCCTTTCGTTTTCTTGCCAAACAGCTGTTCAAAGAAATCACTGAATCCACCACCTCCGGTGAACGCAGAGAAATCGAATCCCTCGAAAGCACCATTACCTTGCGACCATTGGAATCCCCCCTGCGGTCCGCCTCCCATCTGCTCAGCCATGCGCCAGTTTTGCCCATATTGGTCGTATTTGGCTCTCTTGTCCTTATCACCTATCACCTCATACGCCTCGTTGAGCGCCTGAAATTTGGCTTTTGCCTTAGGGTCGTCGGGATGCAGGTCGGGATGAAACTGCTTGGCTCTTTTAAAATAAGCCTTTTTCACCTCGTCCTGTGGAATATCCTTTGGTACGCCCAAAATTTTGTAATAATCGATAAATGCCATAATATATTTCCTCCTATTTTCACTAATTATCAACAAGCAAAAATCATACCACAGGCCATCTGATTGCCATTAATTCATCTCCGAAGCCTTTTTTTCCCTGAAGAAGGAGAGTCACCCATGAAGGGAAATCGGCAAAAGGAAAAATTATCTGAAAAATTTTGTAAAAGCGAAAAAAAATCATACTTTTGCGTTCGAGAGAGAAAATAATCCAAGAAAGGCCCAAAAGATGAAAAAGATTTTCAATATTCTGTTATTGCTTCTGGCCCTTGTCATTGTGTTAGCGAGCTGCGACGATGACAAAAAGCGGGCTGAGATGCGTCGCCGTGCCACAGAGTTGGCCATGCAACGTACAGACTCAGTAGCCAAGTTCCAAGAAGACTCACTTACGAATATAAAAGTGAAAGAGAGGCGCCGCGCCGACTCTTTAGCCAAGGTAGACTCGCTGCGCCGCATCTACGAGCGCAACCATATTACGTTAGAGGGCACTGTAGGCGGTGAGTCGGCACGTCTTCGTCTGAACCGCAACGGCGATGCGGTGAGCGGCACCTACTCTGGCAGCGGTGTGCAAATTAGCGTACACGGCACATGGCTTGACGGTGTGACAGCGAGCGGCACACAAATGGTAGACAGTGTGGTACAAACCAAGGTAAACATCCGTCTGCAGCACACCCCGAACGATGAATTCACCGGCACCGTCACGGTGACCAAAGATGGTTCGAGCAGCACCCAACGTGCTGTGATGCAGCGATTTTGACACGCTATAGAGCATCCTATAAAGATAAGCGCCGACTTTATACGTCGGCGCTTATCTTTTTATATGCGCGCGGTACCAATTATGGGTGGAGCACACGAACCAAGCAAGGGAAGCCACCGCAAGCACCAAACCCGCACCAAGGCACCACCCTTGCCACGACTGTTGCATACCATCCAACTCAGAGACGGCAAGCGCGAAAGCCATCCCCACAGCGTTGCCCATTTCCCATGACAGCCAGAAACTGCTTTGCGAAGTCCCTCTCTGGCAATGTTGGCTGACATGGATGTAGGAAATCTGCAGTCGGGCGGCGGCGAGTCCCACACCGCAGCCCGCCAAGAGCGGTGCGATGTACTTAGGCATCCACGGGAGCGCCACAGCAGCCGCCAGAAACGCCAGGATGAGCAATCCCATCCCGACCACCAGTTTCGTTGCATTCTTCTCAACTTTACCCAACATTACCTCCCCTCCCATGGCCAGCAAAAAGCCCACCATGAGCAAGGAAAAGAACGAGAAAGAGAAGAGGGCAACGGCAAGCAACCCCATGCAGACACCCAATATCACGACATGCAAGAAGAGTCTCTGCCCCGCGACGAGGAAAAATCGGTCGCGTGAAAGATGGAAAGCCGTAATCTCCGGTGCTCGGAAAGGAAAATTGACCAGTCGTATAAGAACGATTGAGATGAATGCCGCAACCAGCACCCCCATAGAAATGACTTTGCCTCCGAGCCACTGAGCCATCAGCAAACCTGCAGCCGGTCCGAGCGCTATGGCCAGTCTTTGGAACCAAGCAACAGCATAATTGGCAGTCGTCCGTTGTCCCGCCTCACTGCAATCGGTGACGAGGGTGCTCACCAGTACCATCTGCGCAAAGGCATAGGCACCCCCCTCCACCATTCTCAATGCGATAAAAGCAGGGGTTCTAAGTTCCGGTATGATGCGATTCAGTGCGCAGATAGCGGCAAAAGCCGCCATATAGACTATGACCGCCCGTATGCAGACCACATTACGTCGGTATTTTTCGACGAGGAAAGATACAAAGGGTCCGGGCAGGACCATTCCCACGGCAAAAGCCAAGAAGCCCCACCCCATAGCGTCTTTCAAGTCGTTCCACAACGTCGAAGCACCGAGTGCCGGCAGTTGCATGAAAGCCGATACGGTGAGCAGCAGTCCTGCGAAATTGAGCATCCAGAACCCGCTGTTCCACAAGTGCTTGTGCACAGGGGTGAGTTGCGTGTTCACCTTAATAAGATTCCTTCTCGTTGGGGAATAGCGAATTCTTCACGTCCGACACGTAATTGCCGATGGCATCCGTCATCACTTGGTTGAGGTCGGCATACCGTCTCAAGAACTTGGGAGAGAAGCCTTGCGTCTTGCCGAGCATATCATCCACCACGAGCACCTGTCCGTCGGTGCCAGGACCTGCGCCAATACCTATGGTGGGGCAACTCACCAATGATGTCACCTTTGCAGCCAACGCAGCGGGTACCTTCTCGAGTACAATGCCGAAGCATCCCACCTTGTCGAGCAATTTTGCATCGGCAATCAGTTTCTCAGCTTCCTCGGTGTCGACAGCCCTTACGGCATAAGTGCCAAACTTATTGATGCTCTGGGGGGTAAGTCCAAGATGTCCCATTACGGGTATGCCTGCATCGAGAATACCCTTTATGGTATCGATAATCTCTTTGCCACCCTCAATTTTGAGTGCATCGCAGCCGCTCTCCTTCATGATACGAATCGCATTAGCCACACCTTCCTGTCTGTCAACCTGATAACTGCCGAAGGGCATGTCGCATATCACAAGCGCTCTGTTGACCGCCTTGACCACCGACGTGGCATGATAAATCATCTGTTCTACCGTGATGGGCAGCGTGGTGGTGTTTCCTGCCATTACGTTCGAAGCCGAGTCGCCCACGAGAATGACATCGACTCCCGCCATATCCACGATTTTGGCAGTGGTATAATCATAAGAGGTGAGCATGGAAATTTTCTCACCCTTTTGTTTCATCTGAAAAATCCGATGCGTTGTCACTTTTCGTGTATCGGTAACTAAATAGCCTGGCATATATTAAAAAAATTAAGTAATTAGACTGATTGAAACAACCCTGGAATTACAGGTTCTGCTGTGCCACGAGTTGTCGGCACTGTGCCACCCCGAGCCCCGTGAAATCAGGCACGATGAGATGGCATAGCGCCTGGATGGTGTGCGGAGCATTGGTGGTAGAAAGACCCACCACCCTTGCACCGGAGGCCATTCCGGCCTTGAGCCCATTGATGCTGTCTTCGAAGACCACGCACTCAGCAGGCTTTGAGCCAAACGCCTCCGCCCCCCTGAGATAGCAATCGGGCGACGGTTTGCTCTCCGCGAAGTCCTCCGAGGTGAGGATACGGTCGAAGAAATCGCTCACCTCCGGGTGAGCGCGGTAGACAGCCTGCATCTTTATCCGGTTGCTGCTGGTGACGACCGCAGTATGGATGCCCTCCTTCCGGGCCTCCTCTACAAACTCGACGAAGCCCGGGATATATTTGAACTCCATCTT